>DLFY01000236.1 GCA_002482415.1 Phycisphaerales bacterium UBA7708 | reverse complement strand
TTTGCGGGTGGCGATGGAGTGAGGGAATTTAGAATTGAGAAATTCAATTCAGGTATACACGTATACAGATATGCAGGTATACAGGATTTAAGAATACAAGTGTACAGGAATACAAGAATACACATAAGGTATGCCAGTATACAGGAAAGGAAAAATACTAAATACTAAACACTAAATCCTCAACAAATCCGAAATACGAAACGAAATGGGAAAGTTCGTAGTTCGTAAAATAACTGGATTCCCGTCCCCGCCTGCGCGAGGACAGGCTCTGCGCGGGAATGACAAAGTGTGGTACGGGGTGACGATGGGCGACCCGCAGGTCGCCCGTACACGAGAATAAAAGTCTGAAGCTGGAAGCTTCTACGATAGGGGGAATACCGTCGCTTGCGATGGGGGGGGCTACTGTTAATAATTATTGACTAAATCGGGCGACCCGCAGGTCGCGCCCTACGGAAATTATGGACAGGCACGGGGGCCAGCCCCTACGGGTTGCGGATGGAATGGAGATTTTGGGGATTGCTGAATTTAGCGGAATGCCTCCGACATGGAAATTTATCCCAGGCATGAAAGCTCGGGCAGCAATATCATTCGGTTTTGTGCCTATATTGACAAGTCAAATCCGGTCACCTCGGCAGGTCATTGCAGGTTATGATTAGGGCATCCGTAAAAACACCGAGAATTGCTGAAAAAAATTAAAAATGATTTTCATGTTGTTTTCCTGTCGGAGCTTGTTATAAACACAATCAGTTTCGTGGTCGGGTCAGCAGGCAGTTTATGGATGCCGAGTGATAAGGAGATTACAGACATGTTTCGGTGTATTTGGTTGTCTTTAGAAGCACGCATCAAACCCTACAGGGCGTTTGTCATTTCTCTTTATCCCATTTTAAGACATAATTCGGCGAGCCTGACGGTATGCCTGACGGGTCTGATGACTCCGCGATAGACACAGGCCGTTTGTATGCCGCGTGTATTCACGGGGTTACGTTACCCTGCGCAGCCGCGGTGATAAAGATCGTGCTGGAAGATGGCGACTGAAGCTTTTTAGCCGCGACGAACTGGGAAAATTTAATCTGGATCAGTATTCATTTCGATTTCAGGAAGGATGAACGTTTATGAAGAGAGCATTTGGTGTTCTGGTATTGTGTGCGGCATGCAGCGTTTATGGGAGCGTAAACTTTTCGCCGGAGGTGTATATTGCAGCATCGCCTGAATCGCCGTCTGTGGGGCAGACGATAACCTTCGACGGCAGCAGATCTCATGACCCCAATGGAATGATTGTCAGCTATCGCTGGACCCTGCCCGGAAGGGCGTTCTGCGTCTCGGGCATCAATACCTCCATAGCCAGGTGCAAGTTTGACACCCCGGGAACCTATACGGTTTGGCTGACAGTTGAGGATGATCAGGGGGAGATTGTGACCGGGGATTATACAATTACTATTTCCGCTGCGACAAATAGCATCTGGTATGTCCGGCCGGATGGCAGTGATGATAACGACGGCCGCGGAGCGACGGCTGCGGGGGCATTTAAGACGATACAGACAGCCATTGATTCGGCTTCGGATGGGGATGAAATCCGTGTTTTTGGCGGGGTGTATTACGAACAGCCTGGCCTCAAAGGCAAAGCTATTTCTATTTACAGTTATAATCCGGAGAATACAGGTTCCAGCGAACTGGCTGAAAATGCCATTATTGATGCGAATAAACAGGGGACGGCGGTAATGTTTGACGGCAGTGAGCCGAATAGCTGTCAAATCAAGGGGTTTACTGTCCGCGGTGGATTTCCGACGGGGGACAGTCTGGCTTTGCATTTGGAATTTGATGATCCCAATACGATTGCATTAGACAGTTCCGGAAAAGAACGAAATGGGATTGTAAGCGGAGATCCCAATCGGGTGGTTGGGTATGATGGTATTGTGGATGGGGCGATGGAATTCAATGGTAATCATTGGATTCAGATTGAGGATTACAAAGGGGTGGCCGGCAAGCATCCGCGAAGCTGTGCGATGTGGGTAAAAACCACAACGGCCGGTGCGGAAATGGTGCTGATGTCGTGGGGCAAGGAGGCGGCGGGGCAAAAGTGGCAGTTGCTGATTGCCGACAGCAATGAAATAGCTCTGGATGTTGATAATGGACGTGTTTCCGGGACGACCACGATTCATGACGGCAACTGGCATCATGTGGCGGCGGTTTTTGAAGGGAATGGGACAATCAATGTCCGAGATGTCAAATTATATATCGATGGTGTCCAGGAAGCTACAACCTGCTCCAATTATGTGACCACTCCGCCGGATGTGAACACGGAATTGGATGGGGATGTTTGTCTTGGTGCCAGTGGTGGAGCCATCCCGGGGTATTACCGTGGTGTTATGGATGAGGTCCGTATCTACAGCAGGCCTTTAGTCGAGGGTGAAATTCAAAAAATGGCCAAAACCTCAAGGCCCGTTGCGCATTGGACACTCGATGCGATTTTGGGCAATACCATCGCGGATAGCACGTCGAATAATCGTATGGGAACATTCAATGTGACAACTCCTACCTCGGTCTGCTCCGCAGGACGAGTTGATAATGCTGTTCAATTGCAGAATAGTGAATATATTCAGATTGGAAGCTGGACGGGGGTTACCGGAGGGAATTCCCGGAGCTGCTCGGCATGGATTAAAATCCCGACCGCGGGACAGGATCAAACCATTGCCTCCTGGGGCGACGATACAGAAGGTCAGAAGTGGATGTTCCGGACTGGTGTGACGCATCGGCTGGAGGTGGGGGTATGGGATGGATACATTTGCGGAACGACCAATCTGGCCGATGGCTGCTGGCATCATGTGGCGGCGGTTCTGAATGCCGATAGTACTCCCACGGTCAGTGAGATTCAATTATATGTAGATGGAAACCTGGAATCAACAACCTGTGTGAATCCAACTCGTCAGATTAATACGGCTTCGGCGCAAAACGTCATCCTTGGTGCCCGGCATCAGGCCGGCAATCACTATGCTTATTTTACCGGTTCGATGGATGATGTGCAGATTTACGCCTGCCCCCTGACAGCGGGCGAAATCCTGGGCATGGCCGGTGATGTTGGTCAGATGGCATATTGGCCTCTGGATGAAACCATGGGCGCTGCTTCAGCGGACGATTCGGGCAATAGTATTGGTGGAACATGGATTGGAACTCCGAGTCCTTGTCCGGAAGGGTATTTGGCGGGGGCTGTGGAATTCGATGGGGCAGATGATTATATCTCAACCAGTTATAACGGTGTTCTGGGGACTCGCAATCGTACGGTATCGGCCTGGATTAAGGCTGTGCCGGATAATTCATTAATTTTAAGAACGATTGTGGCTTGGGGAGGAACTGCAACCGGCGGCTCGTGGAATCTTGCCCTCAATTATATTCCCGGAGAGGGACCGTCGGGGACCATTCGTATCGCGGCCAATGCTTCCAAAGTCATCGGGACAACCCCTGTGGATGATAATCGCTGGCATCATGTGGCGGCGGTGTTTGCCAACGACGGGACTCCAACGGTCAGTGATATTCAATTGTATATAGATGGTAAAAGGGAGATCTTGTCATATATTATTGATGCGACATTGAATACGGGAACCGGATACAATGTAAATATTGGTGCCATGAAATATCAAAATAATAGTCCCCAGTTCTACTTTAAGGGCAAAATCGATGAGGTGCGGATTTACGACCGGGCGTTGTCGGAAACCGAACTCCGGCAGATGTATGAAGAGACGGTCGGAGGCGGGATCACTGGTCATGGAACCAGGGCCTCAATTCAGCAGTGTATCATTACAGACAATATTTCCGCTGGAAACGGGGGCGGTATCGATTTTCTCAACGGCTTTATCAGTGTAAACTTTCGCATTTTTATTAA
>DLFY01000347.1:6471-35507 GCA_002482415.1 Phycisphaerales bacterium UBA7708 | reverse complement strand
ATCCACTCCCGATTTCGAGCCTTTTGGTTATGTATTCTCTCATTGTACAATAACCGGCCAGTCGCACGAGGTCAGGACTTATCTGGGCAGACCCTGGCGCGATTATGCAAATGTGATATTCCTCAATACCGAGATGTCCGAGGTGGTTCGTCCGGCCGGCTGGCATAATTGGGACAAACCCTATCGGGAGACTACATCCCGGTATGCTGAATTCGGCAGTACCGGACTGGGTGCCAATCCAAGTGCTCGGGAACCGTGGGCTGAGCAGCTAACCGAGGAACAGGCCCGAGAGATAACGGCACAAAAGGTATTGGCCGGAAAAGATGGATGGAATCCGGCTGCGGATAAGCCATAATAACAATTGAAAAGGGATGGTTATGATGCGAGATAACGCTGCGATGAAAACATGGATGATTCTGGTATGTCTGTTTGGATTGGGAAGTGTCTGCTGTTCTGAGCCGATGACGGCCGAACAGGGCTGGGCGATGCTGCCGGGAATATTGGAACGAATTGTGCCGCCAGTGTTTCCGGATAGGGATTTCCTTGTTACCCAATACGGTGCGGCAGGCGATGGAAACAAGGATTGTTCCGAGGCATTTAAAAAAGCAATTACGGCATGCAGCTCAGCGGGCGGCGGCAGGGTAGTTGTTCCGGCAGGGACATATTTGACAGGGGCGATTCATCTGAAAAGCAATGTGAATTTACATATTGAAAAAGATGCCGTTATCAGTTTTTTCACAACGCCAGAAGATTATTTGCCTGCAGTCTATACGCGTTTTGAGGGGACTGAATGTATGAATTATTCACCACTGATTTACGCATATGAACAGGATAATATCGCCATTACAGGCAGCGGGACACTCAATGGTAATGCGGATATCACTAATTGGTGGCGATGGAAATGGACGCAGAAGGCCGATGTCAGTGCCCTGGTAGAACAGGCCGAAAAGCAGGTCCCGGTCGAACAGAGGATTTACGGCAAGGAGCACAAGCTCCGGCCGAATATGATTCAGCCATACCGGTGCAGGAATATCCTGATTGAGGGGGTTACCATCAAAAACAGTCCAATGTGGCATATTCATCCGGTATTGAGTCAGAATATTACGGTTCGCAGGGTCACAGTGGTTGGTTATGGACCCAATAACGATGGATGCAATCCGGAGTCCTGCAAAGATGTTCTAATTGAGGAATGTTTCTTTGATACGGGCGATGACTGCATTGCAATCAAATCGGGTCGCAATGCCGACGGCAGGCGGGTCAATGTGGCATCGGAAAATATCGTGGTGCGTAAATGTACCATGAAAGAGGGGCACGGCGGGGTCGTTATCGGCAGCGAAATATCCGGCAGTGCACGGAACATCTTCACCGAAGACTGCCTGATGGACAGTCCCAATCTGGACCGTGGCTTGCGCATCAAAACCAATTCCGTCCGGGGCGGTGTGGTTGAAAATATCTTTATGCGAAATGTGACCATGCCGCAGGTGCGAGAGGCGGCGTTGCTGATCGATTTTTATTATCAGGAAGGCGACACAGGTAAATTCGACCCGATTGTCCGCAATATCTTTATGACCAATGTTCGCTGCCAAAAAAGTAAATATCCATGGCTGGTCAAGGGGTATCCGCGATGTCCGATTCAGAATGTTGTCCTGGAGGACTGTGTTTTTGAAACCATGGAGAAGGAAGGTGTTGCGGAAGCGGTGGAGAATTTTGTGGTGCGAGACAGCAGAAAAAATTCGGGGAAAACAGCAGAGAAGTGATGCAGGCAAGGATGCTCTAACGCCTTGCACGAGAACGGCTGCAAGGCGTTAGAGGTCTGTGAATCTTTATATGCTTACCCATCTCAGGCCGACAGGGCACCGCCGAGAAATATTTCCACGCGGTCAGAGCCGGCAATTGCATTGAGGTTTTTGACGAATTCTGTGCGATTGAAGTCTGCTTTTTTACGGAACTGGTAATGCAGTGAGACCCGACCGTCCATCACGGAGACAGTCTTGACGCTGACATTATCCAACTGCTGATTCATGAAGCGATTGAGTGAGTCTTCAATGCGGGAATATGCATCGGATTCGAGGGACAGGATGAGGTTGGTGAATCGCCGCAGTGAAAATCGCGTTCGTACCAGATACTGGACTGTTAATGCCAGCAGAGCCGCGGCAAATAAGACAATCACGATGGCATAGGTCCTGGTGGCGATGCCGATGGATGAGGCGATCAATAGCAGCAGAAAGCCGATTTCGGCAGAGTCCTTGACCGGAGTACGGAAACGCACGAAAGACAGTGCACCCAGCAGGCCCAGCGACAGGGGGATAGAGCTTTGGATACCGAGAAACAGGGCGGTGATAGCCGGACCGCCAAGGATGAAACACCGGTCCACGCCCGCACCGATATTGCGTGAACCATAAAACAAATGGTACATCAGATAGACGACAACTGAGGCTGCCAGGGAAATCCCGATGGGAATACACAGGCCAAGAAGGTCAGTATCAGGGGGTTGAAAATTCAATTGAGTGGGCATGCTTTTTTCTCCTGCAATAGAAAGTGTTGGATTACATATTATCGCCGCGGCCTGACGGCATCAAACGGCCGAAAGATCCGGTTTTTTCCAGTTGAGACTGCATACAGGTGGCGTATTTGGAATATCGGCTCCAGTCGGTGTCCAGCAAGTGGAGCGAGCGAAGTGTTGGGGGGATTTCATTGGAATGTCCCTTGATTTCAATGACTGCCCCTTCCATCGTCAAGGATTGTTCGCCGCGATTGAGCAGCGGATAAACCAGTCTGGAACGAATGTTCCAGTCCAGTGATATCCGTGAACCAGTCAGCGGTTCCACAAAGCGAAGCCGCTGATAGGTAATCAGCAGCATTGGATGAAGCTGGTTATGCGGATGGTAGTCAAATTCAGCGAGGGTATTGAAAATATGAGTATAAGGCAAAGGCCCGTCGCGCAGGACGGAAGCATTAAGCCGTTGCGCTGAAACCGGCTGTTGTTTCCGCTGCTTGCTGCCGGCAAAGCCGTTTTTGGACTTCAGTTCAATAAAAACCGGGACCGTGTCGGCGTCCTGCGGATAATCGTACCAGCGTACCCGGACTTTGCTGCGGACCCGCTGGCCCTGCTCCGATTCCTCATAATAATCCAGGTTGTCGCTGTCATAATAGACCGAATGAATAATACCGCGGGCATAACGACGATCTGCGGGGCAGCAGTGAGCAAGCAAGTGGGCCGCAAACGGAACAGCCGATGAAGACAGATAGAATTTACGTTCAAATCGTTCTGAGCCAGACAAGGCGGGCTGGAATTTACGGGTGCCGGACCATGCAATCATTACATCATTCCTCCCGGCCCGGGNNGATTGTTTTGCTGACGCTGCTGTGCGGTGGGTCTGGAGGGTAATTCACCATCCAGTTGCTTGCGGACGGAAACACGGCGTTTGGCAATAAAAGATTTCAGGCCGGGGGCTCCCATACCCGGGCCGCCGCCACCGAAACCGCCCATTCTGCCGCGATTATTACCCATCTGGGCACGCTCTTGTCGGCCAGACTGACTGCCAGCGCCGGGACGTATTGGCTGATTTTGCTGGCCGTCGCCGGCAGATCTCTGGGTGTTTACGGGCATTTCAGGAGCCATTCCCATAGCCATGCCCGGACGTCGTTCGTTTGAATTGTTCATATTGCCGGGGACTCGCATCCCCATGCCCATGAAGTCCATACCAGCGCTGCCTTCATTGAGTCCTTTTTCAAACTGTTCCATCGTGAAAAACTTCAGTTCGTCTTTTTCTACATACGGCCTGATAAGATTAATCCATTGATCAATCCTTTTTTCGAGAATCCCTTCGGCAAAATCTCCAGCCAGTATTTGTTCATGATATTTATGGTATCGCTCGAGATAGGGCGGGTAAGCCAGCAGACGTTTGACCAGCGGGCGGCTGTCCAGTCCGCTGGTAACAGGTTCATCAATATAAAAATCGGCTATATCACCTTGTGATGCGCCCATACGGAAGGTTCCGAATGCCATATTCAAATCCCACGGGATGATTGTAAAATATCCATTGGTTTCGTACAGATAATAGTTATGTCCCATGCCGGTGTAATTATCCAGATGAACCAGCATAGAAGAAACGGCCAGATAGCGCAGGACCTGATCGACATTAAGCACCTTTTCGATTTCAGAGGGAAAGGCTTCATCTGGCGTATTATTCAAAACATCCAGAAAATGGAGCAGCGCAGAATGGTTTTGATAATTTTCATTCGTCTTAAGCCCCATAGTTTCCAGCAGATTGCCTCCCCGACCAAATCCAGGCATTCCCGGCCCCCCGGGAAAACCACGTCCCCCCCGACCGCCTTGATTCACGCGGCCTGCCATAAATCGCTGAAACTGATTGGGATCGAACGGATTGCCATCCGGTCCCATTGGGGGAGGCCCGCCCATCATACCGGGAGGAAATGGTTGTCCTGAATTGGCAAACAATCCATTTGGATCGCCGGGTCGGCCGGCAAAACCCTGTCCCTGGGGCATTGGCATTGGGCCGTCCATAGGACCTCCCGGCGGGAACGGCATATTGCCGCCCTGGGGAAACTGGCCTGGATTGGGCTGAAAACCACTCTGTTGGCCGGGCATAGGCGGCATTCCGGGACCACCGGGGAACATTCCGCCGCCAAATCCTGGATTTTGTTCCGCAGCAGAGGGATTGCCGGAACGTTCCCGTTCCATGAGTCGAAGTAAATCGTCCAGGCGTGTGCCGCCGACGTTTAATGCCAGATTAAGCTGGTTTTGCTGCTGGGGCCGTTGCGGATTATTGCTTTGCTGATTCAAATCTTTGGCTGTCCAGTTCAGTGTCGCTGCGCCGATTTCGGGCTTATAAAGATTACCGTTGGGATTATCGAAATGTTGAGTTAAAAACGTCTTGTCGATTGGCTCAACCTGTGTATAAAGTCCAAGATGAGTATCATTGACGTACAGATCAACAAAAGCGGTTCGCGGAGCAGGCAGTCCCATATTTTTGAATATCTCATACCCAAGGACTTCTCGAATATAAGTTGGGTCGGAAAAACCATTATTCAGGCTCAGTTTTTTAAGGCCGCGAAAGGTGCGGGCGGAATTGAAGAAATTAAAATCCACCTTGAGGCTGAGCCGTGACGAACCGCTGCTTGCAACGGACATCAGCGATGAATTGCCTTTTGCCCGGACAGCGACATTGGGATATTGATAGCCATCAAACCAGAAATCTGCGCGGACATATTGTTCACTTCTGGCGGCTGAACGGACCCACTGCCAGTCTTTTTCATCCATTACGATGCGAACGGTGACTACTCGATCAGGTATAAATGGTTCCATTATCTCTCGATTAGAGAGAAAGAATTTGTTGAATGCCCCGGTCATTAAAAACAGCATTAATCCGCCAGCCAGCGCACAAATTGCCAAAAATAATCCTTTTTCCTGTTTATTCATTTTTGAAAGCTCGATTAACTATGTTTATTTTTAGAGAACAACTGTTTTGGAGGTGAAAAAATTGCAGAAAATCATTGAATTTTAATAAAAATGGTATTCGAAAACGATGCGCATAAAAAAACCGCCTGTGGCAGAAGGAGGAGGAAGTCGGTGTACTTCCCAGGGCAACCACAGGCGGCAGAAGGAGCTTAACAATGAATATACCTATTTTTACATTTTTTGTCAACCCTGATGTTTGTCATCTGAATAATAATTTTGTAACATATTGATATATATTGATTTATGAATTGTTCAAGACTACCTTTATTTTGTATAAGGCGGTTCGTGACAGGATTTATTTTTGTATTTTTTAAAAATTCCACTCCAATTTTTAGAGCATACGACATTATCTTTACCAAAAGCACATTAATCTGGTATAATTATAGACTTAATATGTCTGATATGCATGATACAAAAGAAACGAATCTGGATCCGAATGAGCAGCTTGTCGGCCTGCTTTTGAAATACCACAAGCGGATTTACGGGTTTATCCTGACTCTGGTTCCTAATCTTTCGGATGCAGAGGATATTTTACAGGAGTCGGCATTGGTGATGTGCCGTCGATTCCGGGAATTTCAGTCCGGGACAAGTTTTCTGGCCTGGGCCATCACGATTGCCCGCAACCAAATCTACAGTTATCGCAAAAAACAATACAATCATTCCAAACTGCAATTCAATGAGGATGTAACCAGCGAACTGATATCCTTTACCGCGGAAAAAATTCAATTCATGGATAAACGGATTCATGCATTGGAAGAATGCCTGCAAAAACTCAATCAGAACGACAAGAAAATTATCGAGCATCGTTACGAAACCGGAGCCAAGATACGGGATATCGCCCGACAAAGCGGCCGTCCCGAACAGGGATTGTACAAATCCGTGGCCCGGATTCATAATCTGCTTCGTTTGTGTGTGGAACGAACGCTGTCTTCGTGGGAAACAACCTGATGGAACCGAAACGAGATGACATTCGACTCAGCGAGTTGATCCTGGCATCGCTGGAAGGCACGATTCAGCCCGATGAATTTGAAGAAATGCAGCGTCGGATAAAGTCAAGTCCGGAAGCGGGCAGGGCGTACGTGGATTTTGTACTGAATCATGCGATTATCGGACATCGTGCAAAAAAAGCTCCCCTTGCTGTTTCAGCTTCCGATAGCGCCGTCATCAACTGGCAGTTCTGGAACGAACTGGCCGAGACTGAAAAGAGTTCTCCAGCGATTGCGGTTGTCGAGTCGCCGCCGGAGGATAACAAGATATTCTCTGTGCGTGACAGTCGGGTGGAGCGGGTCACCCACTCGGTCAACCGGGTTTTCCTGCTGACTGCCATCGCGTCTTCGGCGGCCTTAATTCTGCTGNNCCCCAGCCGGCAGCCGTAATCATTGATACCTTGAATGCCAGGTGGATGCATTCGACGGCCAGTCCTGCCATAGGAGATATATTGTTCGATAAAAGCGAATCCGTGAGTCTTCTTTCGGGTATTGTTAAGATGGAGTTTGCATACGGCGCAAGAGTTATTCTGGAGGGGCCGGCAACTTTCAAAACCGTATCACCCGATAAGCTGATTCTGGAGTCAGGGCGTATGTATGCCTGTGTGCCCGTGAAGGCCACCGGCTTTACCGTGATGACACCTTCATCCAGTATTATCGATTTGGGTACGGAATTCGGCGTCGAAGTGGATTTTGCCGGTTCGACTAACGTGCACATGTTTCACGGGAAGACCTCGCTGTTGGCCGGCGTACTGGGTAATGTTCAGGCCAGCCGTATTCTGGAAACAGGGCAGGCCAAGCGGGTTAATACCAGCGGCAACTTGCAGGATATACCATTGAATGAAAGCGGTTTTGTCCGGGCTCTGGATTCGCGTGCGAACTTTGTCTGGCGCGGCGAAAAAGTCAGTTTGGCGGATATCGTCGGAGGGGGAGACGGGCTGGGGACCGGTACAATCAATCAGGGCATTGATGTCGCAACCGGCAAAACAAAGCTATTTGAAAAGGCAACCACATCGCTGCATGGCAAATCGCAATATGTATCGGCAGCGAATGCCCCTTTGATTGACGGAGTTTTNNATGGCAAGCTGATTGTTTCTTCAAAAGGGCATACAGTTGACCATTTTCCGCAATCCGCCGGTGATTACTGGAATGGTATCTTTAACGGCGGCTGGCATGAGGCTTCGAATTTTTCCATCACACGCCATAACCTGCGATTGCGGGGGGTGGAATACGGGACAACCGAAAATCCTTCCATTTATATGCATGCCAGCCAGGGAATTACCTTCGATCTGCAGGCCATCCGTCAGAATTTCCCGGGACTGAAGATGACCCGATTTGAGGCAACCTGCGGGATTTCAGAATCGATTCTGGATTATATTGACAATATTCGCCAGAGAATGTCCAATCAGCCGCTGCCGATTGCAGGATTCCATGTCCTGCTGGACGGGCAGCTCAAGTTTTCCATGGATTTGCCGGCCGGACAATGCGAAGTGGTTCGTATTCCCATTTCCAGCCAGGATCAATTTTTGACCCTGATTACCACGGAAGGGCCGGATGGGACGCATTTTAATGACTGGGCGCTGTTTGCAGAGCCTTTCTTGTATCTTGAACCCTAAAATCTGCGTGTAAGCAGATACCGGTTATAACGTTACACAAAAAAATGAAGTTTAGAAACCTTTAATGTGGAGGATGTAGTATGAGAACATGGCTGCTGGTTGCTTTTATGGCGTGTCTTATCGTATCGAACACTCAGGCTGCTGCGGTCGGTCCCTATCCGGTTGACGCACAAACCCTGCATTTATGGCATTTTGATGCCCTCGGCGGCGCGATTGTGCCTGACATGGCAACAGTGAATCCGCTCCATTTACCGCTTGTTAACGGGGCGACACTGGCCTCGTCTGCGGATGGATACGGAAATGCATTGAACACCTATGACGGCAAGACCGGGGTTTCCCCGTATGCCGGCGATGCAGTGAATGCAATCGCTCTTTCACGGCTTACGGGTGCGGATGGTGCCTTCACATTTGAAGCCATTGTCAGACCGGATATGGCGCCAGGGGCTGAACCCACCCACATGGAAATTCTATGTGCCGAGTCGGATGGTGCCAACGAGGTGCGGGGTTTTCAGTTCCGCATTCAGGATGGCGGTACGGCGCTGCGATTTCAAAGTCTGGCAGGCAGTGTTTTGGCATTTGATGCCCCGATTACTTATACGGCAGGGCAATGGTATCATGTCGCGGTCACATATGATGGCAATGCCAATACCCCCGGCAATCTGAAGCTGTATTGGACTGCCCTGGGAACTGCCACATCAGCCCAGCAGGTTGGCAGCACGACGTTTAACCTGACCGCGGATTTAACCGGCACAGTGATGTCCAAGTTTGCCATCGGCAATGAACTTCGTACCACCGGCGGCATCGGGACCGAAAATTTTGAAGGTTTAATTGACGAGGTCCGCATCAGTAAAATTGCCCGTACCCCCGGCGATATGATGCTTCGTTCGTCCACCCCCTGGGCGCGAAATCCGGTTCCGGTTAATGGTCAGAAGTTAGTGGACCCGGCAGTCATAACAAAAGTTGCGTGGAATACTGCCGAGCTTGCCGGGGTAACAGGGCACTATCTGTACCTGGCGGAAGGTGAACCGAATATGGCTGTCAATCCAATCGTCATTAAGGATTTGACGGAACCTATTGAGGCTTCTGTTTCAGGCCTGAAGACCGATAAGGTTTATTATTGGCGGGTTGATGAAAGTATCAACAACTCCGCACCTGCGGATGCCAACACCGTGACTGGTCCAGTCTGGTTTTTTGAAACAGTCAGGAGCGTGCCTGTCATCACGGCGAATCCCCTGAGTGTTTCCGTGAATGCGTCTGAAACCGCCGTATTTTCAGCCGAATTCGACAGTCTGACAACGCCGACGACGAGCTGGTATAAGGTGGGGACTCCGGACGTCCTGCTGGGTTCTCAGACGGGAACCGGTACAAAGACCAGTGGAGATTTCACGGTGGCCGTCACAAGTCTTGGCAGCGGTTCATTCGCAGCAACCCTGTCTGTCGCCAATGCTGAGATTTCAGATGAGGCCTACTATTACTGTTCGGTAACCAATGGCAGTTCGGAAACCAAAACCACCCTATCTGCGGGCTTGACAGTCAAGCGGCTGGTTGCACATTATCCTTTCGATGGAAATGCCAATGACGCTGCGGGAACGGTGCATGGCACGCTGAGAGGCGAACCTAATGATATATCGCTGCCGGGATTCATCACGGGAGTCCCAAACCTCGGACAGGCGATTCAATTGGACGGAACGCAATATGTCCAGTTAACCACTGAGGCCTATCCCAAGAGTGGTCTGGGTGCGGGGCTGGAAGCAGGAACGATTGCCTGCTGGGTAAGCGTCGACACCTTCAATACCCCAACCGCCATGATTCTGGGAACCCATAATGATGGTACAGGGCCGGGATGTCAGATGTGGCTTGCCGGAACCAATGGACAGCAGATTAATTTCCGCCTGCGTCAAAATGCCGGCGATGCCGATATGCCTCATGTCATCGGCACCACCGCAGCCCCACTGGCGGGAGACGGCCAATGGCATCTGATTGCGGCAACCTATGAAAAGGGATCTGTGGGGCAGTTGTATCTGGATGGAGTTCCATTGGGAGTATCTGACAGCTATGCCGCAAATCCGGCATTTGAACCGTGGGATTACCCGATGATTATCGGTGCCAACAACAACCGCGGTGTCGTGACGGATTTCCTCGATGGTGCAATTGACGATGTGAAAGTCTTCAATTATCGGTTAACCGGACTGGAAATTGCGGATATGTATTTAGTCGGCAAACCGGATGCAGCGCTGTGCCTGAAGCCTTATGCCAATGCGTTTGATTATGATGGCAACTGCCGTGTTGATATGGCTGATTTTGCCACCTTTGCTTCCCATTGGCTCAGTTGCGGTCTTTACCCGCAAACCGCCTGCGGCGAGTAAGTCGTTTGCATGACAACTCTTTACCGGCAGGTCACTCGGGCCTGCCGGTAAAGACCGTGTACCCATTGCAATAAATTTCATTTCGATGCGAAATTCAGGGATGCAGGAGATTGTTTCACAATGAACATACGGAAAGCATTTACATTAATCGAATTATTGGTAGTCATTGCCATCATCGCATTGCTGTTATCTATCATTGTTCCGGCCCTTCGCAAGGCAAAAGACCAGGCCCGAAAGGTCCTCTGTGCATCCAATCTGAGCCAGTTGGGAAAGGCCCTTGAGATGTATGAGCAGGCCAGCAATTACAGACGGCTTGCGATTCGCTCCACGGCCGCAGACACCAATCTCTATTGGATGGGCAAGCTCGCCGACTACGCAGGCGATTCATCCTTTGCCCAGCAATATCAATTGGGCAAGAAAGTGGACTTGCTGTTATGTCCATCGGCTCCTTATGAAAAATTTACCTCCGACCCGGACTTGGTCAATGCGTCAGGGCAATACGGTTCGTCACAACTGCCGTGGGAGTGGAAGCGGGCTGCGGACTTATCTGCCATCGGCAGTTATACCCTGAACGGCTGGGTGGCGTATGACTCGCTTTATGATTCAGCCTCCGGGTACAGCGAGTATATGCTGCGGGATTGGCTGAACATGTCATCCAGTGTCCCTTTGTTTGGAGATGGCATCTGGACGGTCGGCTGGCCCAAAGGTGTGGATAATCCGCCGTTGTCCATAAAGGCATCCAAGACTTCGGAACTGCCCGGGAATTCTGATAATATGCGTCGCTTCTGCATCGACCGCCACCAGATGAAGGTCAATTTGATTATGCGGGATTTACGTATCGAAACCGTAGCCCTGAAAGACTTGTGGTATATGCGGTGGCATAAAAATTATCAGACACCCGTTACGGAACCACGTCTTCCTAACCAATAATGTCCAACCGGAACAATTAGATAATCAGCATTGCGTCGCCATAGGAATAAAACCGGTATTTCCGGTCTATGGCATGATGATAGGCTTTCAGAATCATCTCCAGCCCCGCAAATGCGGCCACCAGGGACAACAGGGTGGAACGCGGGAGGTGAAAATTGGTAATCATTCCATCGACCAGCTTGAAACGATAGCCGGGGGTAATGAAGAGTTGTGTCTGTCCCGAGGAAGCAACTGCTTTCCCTTCATGGGCGACACTTTCAAGCGTACGGACGGATGTGGTGCCGACGGCAATAATACGCCCGCCGGAGTGACGGACAGCGTTGATGGTCTGGGCGGCATCGGGGGGCATGGCGAAAAATTCAGAATGGATCGGGTGGTCTTCGAGAGTTTCCGTTTGGACGGGCTTGAATGTGCCGGTACCGACATGCAGCGTGCAGCGGGCGCTGCGGACTTGCATGGCCGAAATTTTATCCAGAAGGGCCTGGTCAAAATGGAGCCCTGCGGTTGGGGCCGCAATGGCGCCCGGTTTTTCAGCAAAGACCGTCTGGTAGCGAGATAAATCATGATTGACAGGATCATGCTGTCCATCGCGTTTGATGTAGGGGGGCAGCGGCGCAAAACCGATGGTTTGCAGGACATTTTCCGCCGGGGCGGCATTGTGTAAGTGCAGTCGCCAGTGTCCTTCTTCGATGCGGTCCATCGCAGTACTGGCTGGACCGGGGGTATTGTCGCGATTCAGAAAAACTAATGTTTCACCGGTTTTGATACGGCGGGCATTTTTTATCATAACCTGCCACAGTCCGGATTTAACCTCACTGAGAAACAGGGCTTCCATGCGTGTTCCGGTGGAACGCTGGAAATAGAAACGGGCGGGAAGGACTTTGGTATTGTTAAACACTACGCAGTCGCCTGACCGCAGGTATTCCGGCAAGTCGCTAAACATCCGGTCTTCCAATCGTCCGTCCGTCCGATGCAAAACCAGCAGACGGGATGCGGTCCTTTTATCTGCCGGCGTTTGCGCAATCAGCTCCGGCGGCAAATGGTAATCAAGCAATTCTGTTTTCATCAGTCCAATTGATCCGGATCGAGCCGCCCCATGGCAGCCAGGGCAATTTTGACATTTCCGAACGGGGCGCTGACGGCAAATCCGGCCACATGCGGGGCCAGTCGCTCCATCATCTCGCGGGCGATTTCGATCCCGATTCTGCGTCCCTGTTCCTGTGTGGCGGCCTTGGACATGCGTTCGAGCAGCTTTGCAGGAACAACGACACCGGGGACTTCATTGGCCATGAATTCGGCATTTTTGTAGCTGGTAAACGGCCAGATGCCGGCAATCAGCGGGACAGGATGGTCTTTGACAGCAGTTTGAAATGCGAAAAACATTTCGACATCAAATACCGGCTGGGTAATGGCATATTCGGCGCCTGCGGCCACTTTCTGAACAAAACGGTCAATTTCACGATGCAATTCGGACGCCACAGGATTGGCACCAACGCCAATAGTCAGTGTCAGCGGAGCGGGCAGGGCATTGCCGGCTATGTCCAGACCCCGGTTCAGATTGCTGACCACGCGGGTCAGCGCCACAGAATCCAGGTCAAAAACTGCCGTTGCATCCGGGTATTCACCCAGCTTCGGCGGGTCACCGGTAATCAGCAGGGCATTTTTTATCCCCATCGCATCAATCCCCAACAGGTCGGATTGCAGACCAATAATGTTTTTATCCCGGCAGCAAACGTGAAGGATGGTTTCGATATGGGCTGCCTGCTGAATCTTGAACGCCGAAACCAATGGACTTAATCGGGCGCTGGCACGGGGGCCGTCGGGAATATTGACGGCATCAATTCCATAATCGGCGCAGATTTTGGCATTTTGTACCAGTTTAGCGCTGTCAGTACCGCGGGGCGGAGTCAGTTCCACACAGTACACCGGGATGTTGTTGGCAATTTTTTTACCCAGCAGACTTTTTTGTGCCAGCGGTTTGGCTTCAAATTCAGGCTGTTTCTTGTGAGGAACAGCGGAAATGGACACCGGTGCAGGGCTGGCGGTCGATATGCGGGCCAGCGGCCGGACTGCCTTGGCAATCTCACGGATATGGGCCGGGGTGGTACCGCAGCAGCCGCCAATGACTTTGACTCCGGTTTCAAGAAACCGCTTGGCGTATTCGGCCATATACTCCGGCGTACACATATACAGCATGCGTCCTTCAACCTGGCNNTCCGGCATTGGGCTGGACGATAATCGGCTTTGGGGTAATACTGTGGATTTTCCGAATAGCTTCCAGCATATCCGACGGACCGACGGAACAATTCAAGCCGACCGCGATTACCGCAGGATGTGCAGCAATGGGGGCAATCGCATCCTGGATGGGTACCCCGTATAGCGTTTCTTGTTTGGGGCCGCAGGTCATCTGGGCAAAAATCGGTTTTGCACAGACACCGGCTGCCGCCTGAATGGCTAAAAGCAGTTCGTCGGAGCTGGAAAAAGTTTCCATCAGAAGGAAATCGGCTCCGGACGAATCGAGCGAGCGAACCTGAGACACAAAAGCTTCATACGCGGCGTTGCGTAAATGTTCAGGAACCTGCGGCAAATCCACACCCAGCGGTCCCACGGCGCCGGCCACCAGAGCTTTTTCATTTGCTGCCTGACGAGCAACTTCGACCGCAGCCCGAATAATCTGGTCGCTTCGGTCACTCAGGCCAAAACGGGCCAGCTTGAATGCATTGGCTCCGTAAGTGTTGGTTTCGATGAAATCAGCACCTGCTTCGATATATTCGCCATGGATACGCCCGACCAGTTCCGGACGTGTCAGATTCAGTTCTTCAAAACAGGTATTGAGAAACGCACCGTGCTGGTAGAGCATGGTGCCCATGGCCCCATCGGCAATCACAATGGCCTGCTGTAAAAGTTCAGTTATTGTTTTCATCAATCACGATTCCATATACATTCTGCTTAGTTCATTGCTTAAAAAGAAGATAACATTATGGCGATTCTAATAGAAAAAGCAACAACCAGATGAAATCTTCATTATTATCAGATATACTGGATATATTAATACCTTGTATTTTGCATAAAATACTTGAAATATTGAGTTGGCCGGTTATACTATCCGACTAAACTTTGGGCTGGAAAATGGATTCCCTAAGAATATTAAAAATTAAGGAAGAACCCCCATGGCTGAAAAGCAGGAAAAGGATTTACTAAAAGTTAAAGAGCTGGTCGAATTGATGAAAGAAAACGACCTTGTTGAAATCGAGATCGTCGAAGGCGATTCCAGGATTCATTTGAAACGCCCCGGCGCAGATGCTCGTTTGATTCAATACCAACCCATGGGTGGACCAATGCCTATGCCATCTTACCCGCCTCATGTACCCATGGTACAGCCTGCTGCTCCGGCGACCACAGCAGCACCGGCAGCGGTCGATTCAAGCATCCAGCCGATCAAATCTCCAATCGTTGGCACGTTTTATATGGCTCCCAGTCCCGATGCTGCACCCTTTGTTAAGGTTGGCGACCAGGTTAATCCGGAAACCGTCGTTTGCATCATCGAAGCGATGAAAGTGATGAACGAAATCAAGGCCGAGCTGAGCGGAACAGTGGTTGAGATCTGCTGTAAAGATGGGCAAGCGGTTGAATACGGCCAGGCTCTCTTTAAAGTTCGTCCGTAATTTCGAAAAGTCATTTCCTATAACAGGAATCAAGATATGTTTTCACGAATTTTAATTGCCAACCGGGGCGAGATTGCGCTTCGGGTTATCCGTGCCTGTCATGAATTGGGAATCGAAGCGGTTGCGGTATATTCCGAGGCCGACAGGGAAGCGTCCTATGTGAAACTGGCTGACGATGCAATTTGCATCGGGCCGGCGGCGGGTGCAAAAAGTTACTTAAATATTCCGGCTATAGTCAGTGCTGCTGAAGTAGCAGATGTGGATGCAATTCATCCGGGATACGGTTTTCTTGCAGAAAATGCGCATTTTGCTGAAATCTGCAATGAATGCGGGATTACCTTTATTGGCCCCAGCCCAGCGGCGATGCGTAAACTGGGGGATAAAGTGGCCGCCAAACAACTGGCTCAGGAAGCCCGTGTGCCCTTGGTACCCGGTTCCGATGGGCCGATAGCCAATGAAGCTGAAGCGGTTAAGATTGCCAATAAAATAGGCTATCCGGTCATCATCAAAGCAGCAGCCGGCGGCGGCGGACGCGGAATGCGCGTTGCCCATAATGATATCAGCCTGCACAAGGCCTTTGCCGCTGCTAGGGCGGAAGCCGAAGCTGCTTTTAAAAATGGTACATTGTATGTCGAAAAATATGTTCTCGAGCCGCGGCATGTCGAAGTACAGGTCATGGCCGATAAAAGCGGCAATGCAGTGCATTTTTATGAACGTGACTGCACCATTCAGCGTCGCCATCAGAAATTAATTGAAGAGTCGCCGTGTCCTGTTCTTGACGAGCGGACGCGAGAGGAATTGTGCAAGTCGGCGCTGCGTCTGATTAAGCATGCCGATTATTACAATGCAGCAACGGTGGAATTTTTGCTGGATAAAGACAAAAACTATTACTTTATTGAAGTCAATACACGTATTCAGGTGGAGCATCCGGTGACGGAGATGGTGACCGGACAGGACCTGATTAAATGGCAGATTAAAATCGCCGCCGGACTGCCTCTGGATTTGCGTCAGCGTGATATCAAACACACCGGCGTTGCGATGGAATGCCGTATCAATGCTGAGGACCCGGATCGCAATTTTGCACCGTGTCCGGGCAAGATTACAAAATTCTTCACTCCCGGCGGGCCGGGCGTGCGGGTGGATACTTACCTGTGTCAGGACGCGGTCATTTCGCCGTATTATGATTCAATGGTCAGCAAGCTGATTGTCCATCAGCCGACGCGTGAAGAAGCGATTGCCACGATGAAGCGGGCGCTGCGGGAATTCAAGATCGAGCCGATCAAGACGACGATTCCGGCGTGTCTGAAGATTCTCTCTCACAATCTGTACGTGAAAAATCAGGTCGATACGAGCTTTATTGAGCGACACATGACGATGTAAAGCACAATAGAAGAAGGAGACAATATGGGGTCGGACGGAAAATGCCATTCGCAAGGCATTGAACATTATCTGCGGTTAACTCATGCAGAGGGTGTCGGGTCGGTGTTGTTTGGCCGGTTAGTCAAACAGTTCGGTTCGGTTGAAAACGCACTCCAGACCTCGGTGTCTGAGATGACGCGGGTGGATGGCATCGGAAATGCAACCGCAGAAAAAATCGCCCGCTCCCGCTTAAGTTATGACGCACCCAAAGAAATTGGGCTTGCCGACAAGCACGGCGTGATCCTGATTCACTGGGATGATGCCCGTTATCCAGCCGCATTGAAAAGTGTGTATGACCCGCCGCCAGTACTCTACGTCCGGGGAACGCTGGAACGCAGTGATGCGCTGTCGGTGGCGATGGTCGGTTCACGACGATGCAGTGCCTATGGTTCGGAGCAGGCGTCCCGATTTGCACATCTTCTGGCCTCATCCGGTTTTACCATTGTCAGCGGACTGGCACGCGGAATTGATACGGCTGCGCATCGGGGGGCGTTATCTGCCAAAGGACGAACGATCGCCGTACAGGGCTGCGGTCTGGCAATGGTTTTTCCGCCGGAAAATGTCAAGCTGGCCGAAATGATTGCCGAATCCGGCGCGGTAGTCAGCGAACTGCCGATGGGATATGAGCCGCTGTCTGAAAACTTTCCCGCACGCAACCGTATTATTGCGGCTTTGTCCCTGGGGACGCTGGTGGTTGAAGCACCGCACAACAGCGGCTCATTGCTGACGGCCAAAGCCGCCCTTGAATACGACCGGGATGTGATGGCAATCCCCGGCAAGATTGATTCACCGCTGGCCGGTGGGTGCCACAAGCTGATTAAAGAAGGAGCCAAACTGGTCGATTCACTCAATGATATCCTCGATACTCTGGGCTGCGTGGGGCAGGGACTAAAAGACCATGTGGCAGATGCTGCAGAGCAGGCGGAACAGAAGGTCCAGGCGACATTATTTGATACCGCGAAGCTTAATCTGTCGGCGGTCGAAAAAGCGGTACTGGCCGGCATTGACGGGGAACCACTGCATACCGAACAGTTAATTGCCAAATCCGGTGTTACGGCGGGCCAGGTTCATGCATCGATTATCAGTCTGCAGCTTAAGGGACTCATTAAACAATTGCCCGGCGGCTTGTATATCAGGCGATAACAGGAGGCGTTCTTTACTTTGACTGCTGCAGGGCATAGACTGTGCCGTCTTCACAGGCAATCAGAATGCAGTTGTCTGCAATAGCGGGGCCGGACAGGATGGCGCTGGCAGCATCAAAAGACCCGTTGAGTGTGCCGTTAGCAACAGATAGACAATAGAGCTTGCCGTCGCTGCTGCCGACCAGAATTTGTTCGCCGCAGAGGACAGGACTGCTGTCCACCTCAGCTCCCGCCAGGAAAGTCCAGAGGGGTTTTCCGGTCATCGCTTCAAAACAGTACACTTTTTTATCCCGGCAACCTACCACAACATAGTGTTCATTGACAGCAGGGCTTGAAAAAAATGCATGTTTAGAATCTTTGTATGCCCATAAGTCTTTGCCGGTTTCAATATCTACACAGAAAAACTGACCATCAAAATTTCCAAAATAAATCTTGCCGTTGGCAATCGCTGGGCTGGCGGCGATATAGGAACCGCTGTCAAAGGCTTTTGCGCTGTTAGGGTCGTCCAGTGGGACCATGTACAGATTGGCATCACAGGAACCAAAGGCGGCCAGGCCGCTGCCAATGGCAGGGGAACCATTGATGTAATTTTGGGCTTCATACGACCATTTTTTTGTCCCGGTCCGGGCGTCGAGACAGGTAAGCAGGCCGTCATAGCTGCCGGCGAAAAGCTCTGTCGAGCTATTGACGGTGCGATAATTGACCGAGCCGGTAATTTTGCCGCCGGTTTTACAGGTCCAGACAGGCAGACCTTGTTCGGCATCGATTGCATACAGGATGCGGTCTTCGGAGCCGACATAGACAGTTTTGTCAATCACAAGAGCGCTGGCTTCTATGGAGTCGCCCGCTGTGTAAGTCCAGATGATTTCGCCGTTGTCCAATGAGAGGCAATAGATATTTTTATCGCTGGATGTCACAAAGACTTTACCGTCTTTGACAACCGGGGTGGACTTGACGGCGTCTTTGGCTGTAAACTTCCATTTGACGGACAGCCGGATCGGCAGTTGGCCTTCTGAGGTTCCGGTCTGTGCAGGATTGCCGCGGAAGCTTTCCCAGTGTTTCGTGCCGAAAGTGAGCGAGGAGACAATTTGTGTATCTTGTGCGGCACGATGCTGTTTGGCTTTTCGATAATACAGGGTATATGCAATCATGGCCGAAATCGGCAGAGTGATAATCAATAAAGGAATCAAAACTCGTCTAATAATCGCTTGCATGGAATGCCTCTTTTGTATTTAAGATTCAGGATGGATCCAATAACTTTCTGGTATAATCATTGGACAGCAGAGCAGATATTTTGACGTCCTGTTCAAATGTGCCGATATTGACATCATAAAACTCCTGCATTACTGATGCATTCAGAGCAGCAGTCATGTCCGCTGTGCCGTCCTGTCCCAGCAGAATCGGGGCGATATAAACGCAGATCTCGTCGGCCAGATGCTGTGTTATAAATGAGGATAATACGGCCGGGCCACCTTCGACCAGAAGCTGCTGAACGCCGCGCCGCCCCAGTTCGGACAACAGATGAGGCAAATCCGGATGCTGATTGCTTTGGGGTATAGGCAATACGTCAACACCGACCTTGCGAAAAGCGGCAGCTTTATCTTGATTGTTATGTATGGTCGATTCAGATGTAACGATCAATGTCGGGGCCTCGGCAGTCGTCGCAAGATGACAGTCAAGAGGAGTTCTCAGATGCGTATCCAGTACCACCCGCAGCGGTGGACGTTCAATGCTTTGCCCGGGGATGCGGATGGTCAGGCGGGGATTATCCGTGATCACCGTATTGACACCGACCAGAATAGCCTGACATCGCTGTCGAAGTCGATGCACATCCTGTCGGCTTTGTGCGCCGGAAATCCAGTTGCCATCGGCGGGGGGATTACGCCATGACAGCTTGCCGTCGATGCTTTGGGCCCATTTGGCAATGACCCAGGGACGGGCGGTTTTGGCGAATTTGAAAAAGGGGGCATTGAGACGACGGGCCTGAGCTTCGCAAACTCCGACAGTGACATCGATTCCAGCCTGACGCAGTTGGGCAAAACCCTTGCCTGCGACTTTATCCGAAGGGTCCTGCACTGCGGCGACCACTCCGGCGACTTTGGCTTCAATTAATGCCTGAGTGCATGGGCCGGTCTTGCCGGTATGACAGCAGGGTTCGAGTGTGACATACACCGTTGAACCCGCCGGGTCAAAACCACGGTTGCGGCAATCGACCATGGCGTTGATTTCAGCATGAGGCCCGCCGAAACGCCGATGAAACCCCTGCCCGATCATTTGCCCCTCTTTGACAATCACACACCCAACGGCGGGATTGGGTTCCACCGAACCGATTCCCTGTGCCGCCAGTTCGAGGGCACGCTGCATATAATCCTGATGCTGGACGGTGGTCATTGGATGCGCCTCTGAAATTCGTCTTCGTCGATGATTTCGATACCCAGTTGGCGGGCCTTATCCAGTTTGCTGCCGGCGTTTTCACCCGCAAGTACAAACGAGGTTTTTTTACTGACTGAGCCTGCCGTTTTTCCACCGTGGTCTTTGATGGTCTGTTCGATGGACTGGCGGGAGTAGTTTTTGAGCGTACCAGTGACAACAATGGTCAGATCTTCGAGCTTATTGCTGGCTTTCTTTGACGCAGCGGCGGGCTGAACGCCGGCGTCCAGCATATCGCGAATCACCTGAATGTTTTCCGGATCATGGAGATAATCATACACACTCTGGGCAACAATGGGGCCAATCTGTTCAATTGCCTGCAATCGCTCAATATCAGCATTCATCAGGTCTTCCAGTGAACCGAATTCCTCGGCCAGAATCTGGGCCGTTTGTCCGCCGATATTGCGAATGCCCAGCGATGCAATCAAACGCCATAACGGACGAGTTTTGCTGTGTTCAATACTTTCCATCACGTTAGCCGCACTTTTGTCGCCCATGCGATCCATCTGTACCAGTTGTCCGAAGGTGAGTCTATAAATATCGGCAAATGTTTTGACCAGTTTTTTATCAACGAGCTGTTCGATGAGGGCTGGGCCGAGATTATCAATATCCATCTGCCCCTTGCCAACAAAATAAATCAGCCGTTCTTTGAGTATGGCAGGGCATTGTGTATTGATACAGCGAATAAAAACGCCATTGTCGTCTTTTCGAACTGGTCCTCCGCAAGCAGGGCAGCTTGTGGGAATCGAAAAAGGTTTGCTGTCGAACAGATTCCGCTGTTTGTGTTTGACAGAGACCACCTGCGGAATGATTTCGCCGGCCTTTTCAATCATGACAGTGTCGCCGCAGCGAACATCCAGCTTAGTCAGCATATCAAAATTGTGCAGACTGGCTCGCTTGACCGTCGTTCCGGCCAGTTTGACGGGTTTGAGGTTGGCCACTGGGGTCAGGGTGCCGGTTTTGCCGACTTGGACTTCGATGGATTCGACGACTGTTTCGGCCTGTTCGGCGGGGAATTTATAGGCAATGCACCACCGTGGGCTGCGGCCGGTCATGCCGAGAGTATCCTGCTGGTCATAGCGGTTGAGTTTGATGACCATACCGTCCACGGCATAGTCCAGTTTATCTTTTTTATCTGCCCAGGAATCGCATATTCGAATGACCTCTTCGATATCTTTGGCTTTTGCGGTATACGGATTAGTCGGCAGGCCGAGAGCTTTCAGCTTCTCGAGCGAATCCCAATGGGTCTGAGCCAGCGGAGAACTGACTTTGCCCAGCGAATATGCAAAAAACGACAGCTTGCGTGTCGCGGTAATCCGGGCATCCAGCAATTTCAAAGAGCCTGCGGCTGCATTGCGAGGATTGGCAAACTCCGGTTCACCGGCTTCAATCTTTGCCTTATTCAGTTCGGAAAAGGCCTTTTTAGGCATATAGACCTCCCCGCGGACCTCCAATACGGCAGGGCAGCTTTGGGAATTCATCAGCTCCAGAGGGACGGCCCGGATGGTTCGAATGTTGGCCGTAACATCATCGCCCGTCCGGCCGTCACCTCGTGTGGCGGCGGTAACAAGTCGGCCGGATTCATAGTGAAGGCTGATAGCCAGCCCATCGATTTTCAGTTCAACAACATACTCAAAATCGTCCGACTCCAGCCCTTTGCGGATGCGTTTGTCAAATTCCCGCAGTTCCTGGTCGCTGTAAGTATTGTCGATACTGAGCATCGGTACGCTGTGCTGAACCTGAGCAAAGCCTTCGATGGGGCGTTCCGAGACACGCTGGGTAGGGGAATCCGCCGTGATAAATTCCGGATGCTGGGCCTCGAATTGTTTGAGTTCAGCGAATAACGTGTCGTACTGCTGGTCGGAAATCTCCGGTCGGTTCAGGACATAATACAGATAATCGTGCCGGCGAAGCGTCGCGCGGAGCTGTTCAATCTGTTCTTTGACCTTTGTTTTCATAGTGGAGTACTATTGTCTTGTAATATAAACACATTTTTCGTGCTCGATTCAAACGATCAATTATACCTGAATTGACGTTCTGTTACAGCCTTTTCTTGATAGGAATTGAGACTTTAGACAAATGGGGTCTTGCCTCTGACGAGAAAAACGATATACTACAAAATTCTATTAAGATAGTGATGATAAAGGACTATATATGGATTATTTCGGATATAAACAAGGTAAATTGTACGCGGAAAATGTGGCTGTCGAGAAAATCGCCGAAGCGGTCGGCACGCCGGTCTATATTTACAGCAAAGCAACTTTTCTGGGCCATTTTAATCGCATCAAAGAGGCGTTTTCCGGGCTGGATACGCTGATTTGCTATTCCATCAAAGCCTGTTCCAACATTAACATCCTCAAGGTGCTTGCGGAGGCCGGCAGCGGCTTTGATATTGTCAGCGGCGGCGAATTGTTCCGCGCCAGACAAACCGGCATCGATACCGCAAAAATCGTCTATGCGGGCGTTGGCAAAACCGACAATGAAATCATCGAAGCCCTGAATGCCCCGATTGGGTATTTCAATATCGAATCCGAGGCGGAACTGGAAAATCTGATTACCATTTCCCGCAACCTTGGCAAAACCCCCAAAGCGGCGCTGCGAGTCAATCCCGATGTGGACCCCCGCACGCATACTTATACCACCACCGGCAAGAAAGAATCCAAGTTTGGTGTGGATATTGAGCGGGCCCGGCAGGTTTTCAACAAATACGGCAAGAACGGCACGGTCCAGCTTTGTGCGGTCCACGTGCATCTGGGTTCGGCGGGCAAATCCGTACAGCCGTATGCCGAGGCTTTACAGAAGACGGTCAAATTGATTGACGAACTGCGGGCGGATGGATTTACCATTGAGGCGCTCGATATGGGCGGCGGCTATGGCGCCGATTATGAAACGTCAACCGCTCCTTCGGCCAGCGACTACGCCGGCGTGATTGTCCCGCTGATCAAAGGCAAGGGGCTGAAGCTGATTCTTGAGCCAGGTGCAAGCATTGCGGCCAACTCCGCCATCCTGCTGACACGGGTCTTGTATCTGAAGCAGGGCGGCAAGAAGAAATTTGTCATTGTGGATGCGGGCATGAACGACCTGATTCGTCCGCCGTTGTACGATGCATTCCATTTCATCTGGCCTGCCCAGGTGGATCCTTCACTGGTGCCGCCAAAGAAATTCCGCCATCTGAATCCGGAAGGCTGTGAGCAGGTTGATATTGTCGGGCCGATTTGTGAGGGTGCGGACTTTTTCGCAAAGGAACGTCCGCTGCCTGCGGTCAAACGCGGCGATTTGATTTCGATTTTCACGGCTGGAGCCTACGGTTATACCATGAGCAGCAATTACAATGCCCGACCGCTGCTGCCGGAAGTCCTGGTGGATGGCGATGAGTTTACCGTGATTCGCCGTCGTCAGACGTATGAAGACCTGATTGCCCACGAAAAATAATCAACAGACGTTACAGGTACGCCTCAGACGCCCGGCAGAGCCATGTCAAAATAATGCCGGGCGTTACTATAGCTGATATTTTCAACCATCTGGCCGAGCCATTTCTTGTCGTTCGGCCAGAATCCTTTTTCCACTTCCTCACCCAGCAGGTTACAGAGGATTCGACGGAAATATTCGTGTCGGGAGTAGGACAGGAAGCTGCGGGAATCGGTCAGCATCCCGATAAAACGGCTCAACAGTCCCAGGTTCGACAATGCATTCATCTGCTTGATCATGCCATCCATCTGGTCGAGGAACCACCAGCCCGAGCCAAACTGCATCTTGCCGGGGCAGGAGCCGTCCTGGAAATTGCCCAGCATGGTGGCCATGACTTCGTTGTCCTTGGGATTGATGTTATACAGAATGGTCCTGCACAGACTGTTTCGGCTGTCGAGCCGGTCGAAGAGTTTGACCATCGGGGCGGCCAGATTAAAATCACCAATCGAATCAAATCCGGTGTCCGGCCCGAGTTTGGCAAACATCCGGCTGTTATTGTTGCGAAGGACGCCCAGGTGGAATTGCTGGACCCAGCCTTTTTCGGCGTTCATCAGGCATAACTCATACAGCATGGCGGATTTGAACAGCTCGACCTGCTGTGCGGTAATTGATTTGCCGCAGCGGACTTTGTCGAAGATGCCCTTGATTTCGGCTTCGTTATAATCATCCGCATATATTTTATCGAGGCCGTGGTCGGAAACACGGCAACCGTTGGCGTGGAAATATTCCTGCCGCTTGCGAATCGCTGACAAAAAACTGTCAAAGTCCTTGATGCTGGTATTAGTCAAAGCTGCCAGTTTGCCTGTCCAGGTATTAAACAGGGCGGGATTATCCACGGCCATCGCTTTATCCGGCCGCCATGCGGCGTGGACTGCGATTTCAAAACCGCTTTTACGGATGGCCAGATGATAATCGAGCGTATCGGTGGGGTCTTCGGTGGTACAGACCAGCTTGACATTCCAGCTTCGCATGATATTGCGGGCACTGAAAGCGGTTGTCTGGAGCTTCTCGCCGCAGGTGTCATAGATGGCTTTGGCGGTGTCCGAATTCAGGACTTTGTCAGTGATGCCGAACGGCTTTTTCAGTTCCAGATGCGTCCAGTGATACAGCGGATTGCGGAGACAATAAGGCACCGTCTCAGCCCATTTTTGAAATTTCTCAAAATCCGAAGCTGGGCCGGTGATATATTTTTCATCGATACCGTTGGTACGCATGGCTCGCCATTTATAATGATCTCCGGCCAGCCAGATCGCCGTCAGATTCTCAAATCGCTTGTCTTCGGCAATCTGAGCCGCGGGCAAATGACAATGGTAATCGTAAATCGGCATTTTCACGGCGTGTTCGTGATAGAGGTACTCTGCTGTTTTGTTGTACAGCAGAAAATTATCATGCATATAAGTCATTATCATGCTCCGCAATGGGCCACCCGAACTCAGGAAGAAGTAAAAGGCCCCGCAGAACGGGGCCTCAGTTGGATTCAATTAGACAGAATAGGTTGACGCTGCCGTATTCCCGCCGCGACCGGTCCAGTTGGTATGGAAGAACTGGCCTCTGGGCTTGTCAGTGCGTTCATACGTATGAGCGCCGAAATAATCGCGCTGGGCCTGCAGCAGATTAGCCGGCAGGATCGCGCTGCGATACCCGTCGAAGTAGGACAATGCTGAACTAATGGCTGGAATGGCAATCCCCATTCGTACTGCTTCAGTAACCACACGACGCCAGCTGGACTGGGCCTTTTCCACGGCCTCTTTAAAGAACGGGTCCAGCAGGAGGTTGTTCAGATTCGGATTGCGGTCAAAGGCATCCTTGATTTTGCCGAGGAAGACTGAACGAATGATACAGCCGCCGCGCCACATCAGGGCGATGCCGCCATAATTCAAATTCCACTTGTATTCGGCAGCCGCCGCACGCATCAGTTGGTATCCCTGGGCATAGCTGACGATTTTGGAGGCATACAGGGCCTGACGCAGATCGTTGACAAAAGTGGCCTTGTCGCCGAGGAATTTTTCTTTGGGGCCGTTGAGTACTTTGGCCGCGGCTACGCGTTCTTCTTTGATGGCCGACAGGCAGCGGGCAAATACCGCTTCAGCTATCAGGGTCAGCGGCTGACCGCTGTCAAGGGCCGCAAGGACGGTCCATTTGCCGGTGCCTTTCTGGCCGGCGGTGTCCAGAATCGTATCAACGGTGTAATGACCGGCCTCGTCTTTATAGCCGAGAATGTCGCGGGTAATTTCGATCAGATAGGATCCCAGTTCACCCTTGTTCCAGTCCGCAAAGACTTCATGCATCTGGGCATTGGTCATCCCCAGGCCCTGTCGCATCATCTGGTAGGTCTCGCAGATCATCTGCATATCGCCGTATTCGATACCGTTATGCACCATTTTAACAAAATGCCCGGCGCCGTTTTCACCGACCCAGTCACAGCAGGGCTCGCCTTTGTCGGTCTTGGCGCAGATTTTCTGGAAGATGGGTTTGACGTAGGTCCAGGCCGCTGTCGAACCGCCCGGCATAATCGACGGCCCCAGCAGGGCGCCTTCTTCGCCGCCGGAAACGCCGGTACCGATATACAGCTTGCCTTTGCTTTCCACATATTGCGTGCGGCGGGTGGTATCGGGGAAGTGGCTGTTGCCTCCGTCGATGATGATATCGCCGTTTTCCAGATGCGGCAAAATCAGGTCGATAAACTCATCCACCGCAGCCCCGGCCTTGACCATCAGCATGACTTTGCGGGGACGTTTGAGATTGGCAACCAGGTCTTCGATGGATTTGCATCCGACGATGTTCTTGCCTTTGGCCCTGCCGTTGACAAAATCATCCACTTTGGACACGGTACGGTTGAAACAGGCCACCGTAAATCCCTTGCTTTCCATGTTCAGGATGAGGTTTTCACCCATCACCGCCAAACCGACGACTGCGATATCTGCTTTTGACATTGGTTATAACTCCTGAAATAAGGATTATTGTTAATTATACTGATCCTACTTAAAATTTCCCGGTTCGTCGCGGCTNNAATCATACCCGTTGGGTATATTTAAAACGGTTTTTCCATGACCACAATCCCATGCCGGGATTGGAAATATAGAAAATGGTTTCACCGTTAACGGCATTATATCCATTTTTCAACTGTTCGGGATTATATTTTTTCAGCATTGCATTTAAATCCGCATAACGGAAATTGACCGATTCGATTTCATTTTGGGTAATCTGCCCGGGGCAATAAATGATGCTGAATCGACCCTCGGAGGAGCCGTGAATCAGGTGTGCTGCAGCGCTGAGATTATTCTGCAATTCAGCGTTTTCCCGGGTCAGTTTCAATACCCGCTCCGTACCGACATAGCCGTATTTGCGGATCAGCCGGTCGATTTCCGGGTCTTCGCCGAATTCCTTGAGACCGGGAGCCAGAACAATCAGTTCACCGTCATCGGCCATGGCCATGCGGGTGCGGTAGATGCTTTTATTGCCCAGCCAGGTGCTTTTGAATTCATGGGGATCAAGAAAAACCACAACTTTTTTCAGTGGTTCATCCAGCATCTGGAAATTGACTTTCAGCGACAGGGCGGCGGCACGATTGAAGCATTCGACATCGTCTCCAATAAACAGTCCGCGAACAACCGGGCCCAGGTGTGTCGCTTCAACCACCGTCTGGATATAAACAATCGGCATGTGTTTGGCAAAATGGTCGGATGCATAATTGAGCACTTTGCGAACGGGCGTATCGGCCCGACCCATGATGCGTTCCATCCCATAGACAGCGCCCAGAAAATGGCTCTTGTTTATCCCTTCCGCGCCGCCGGTACCGACGAAAATATTTTTATTATAATTGGCCATGCCGATGACTTCGTGCGGAACGACCTGTCCGGGCGATAAGATTAAATCAAATCCGCCTTCGATCAGCAGGCGATTAACCTGTGCCGGCCAGGTAAAATCCAGCTTGCCTTCGCTGACCTGGTTGATGAATTCGCCGGGAACCTGCCCCAGAGTCACGATATCGTTGCGCCAGTCGTGCTTGCGGAACAATGTCGTTGGAATATCACCGAACATCCGCTCGATTTCAGCCTCAGTCATCGCAAAATGCGTGCCCAGCGCCGGCAGGATGTCGGTCATCTTATCGCCGTAATACTGCCAGGCCAGCCGGGTTAGTTCGCCGGCCCGTGAATAAAAGCGTGTTCCATCCGGCGGCACCGCCAGTACTTTTCGTTTGGGCCCCAGTTTGTTCAGTGCTTCATAGAGGCCCTGCTTGAGGTCTTCACTGCTTAATTGTTCGGTTTCGCTTCCGAGAGCATAATAAATCATAATATTTGTCTTCTTAAACAGATCCGCTTGAGATTGGATTATACACCGCTGAAAGCACTGAAGCCGCCATCAATCGGAACGACAATACCGGTCACAAATTTGGATGCATCGCTTATCAGCCAGCGAACGGCACCATACAATTCGTCGGCATGACCAAAACGTCCCATAGGAGTATGGTCCTGGATGGTCTTGCCGCGGGGGGTCAGTTGGCCGGTTTTCTCATCGGTCAGCAGGAAGCGGTTTTGTTCGGTCAGGNNGCATTAACCCGGATATCGGTAGAGTAATTCTGGCACAAATGCACCGCCAGCCACTGGGTAAAGTTGCTGACTGCGGCTTTGGCGGCTGAATAGCCGCAGATTTTGGTCAGCGGGCGAAAGGCATTCATGCTGGAAATATTCAGGATAACACCCTTCTTCTGCCGGGCAAAATACTGCCCAAAGACCTGGGAGGGCAGCAGAGTCCCCATGAAATTCAGGTCAATCACGGCCTTCATCGCCTCGGCCGGCATATCGAAAAACTTCAGCGTATCGGAAGTTGTGGCATCTTTTTTATTGCCGCCGGCGCCGTTAATCAGCACATCAATCCGCCCCATACTATCAAGGGCACATTGAAAGGCATCCGCAACCTCTTTTTTGTCCAGCACATTGATTTTGATCGGCAGGGCAAAACCGCCTTTGGCTGTAATTTTCTGTGCTAAACCATTAGCCCGAATATCATCATAATCGGCAATACAAACCTTGGCTCCTGCGTCAGCCAGGTCTTCGGCAATTCCGCCGCACAGAACACCGGCCCCGCCAGTGACAACAACACATTTATCTTTTACGCTGAATAAATCACTCATTATTGATACCCTTATCATATTAGAACTTCGCTCAACCGGCTACTGAAACCAGATACACAAACTCCTTATAGCCTGATTAATTCTCCACGTCGTGAGATTATTCTAACGGAACACGTTATAAATGCAAGCAAGAAAGACCATTTTATTCAAATCTATGGATTAGTGCCACAAACAACTATTATGAATAATAATTCGCTTTAATTTGGAATTACGGTTTATTTTGTCAGTCTATAAAGGAAAGAAAAGATAATCCACAGCGAAAAAACTCTTTCTTGACAAAATGATACTATAATTTACAATTTTTATACTTGTGAGCAAGGGACGTCAGCGTCTATAATCCCTTCCATAAGTCTTTTCAGGGAAAGAAGAAATAGTCCCAACAGGTATGATTATTCCGC
>DLFY01000347.1:0-6374 GCA_002482415.1 Phycisphaerales bacterium UBA7708 | reverse complement strand
CGAACCGGAAAATTTCAAGCAGGATCAGATATCAAAATCGCAGCGAGTTAGGCTCTGCTCGTGACAAGGAGTGGATTTCGAACAGATGCAGGCTGGTTTTAAGGACTATATGAGCGAGGCATTCAACGCCCGTCCTTTCGGATTGTGGATACCGCCGAACTGGATTGGATTGGGTTTGTTTGGTATGCTGGGGTTTGTGGATTCGGGCTTCTGGATCTTGGGCCTGGGTCTGGAGTTGGGATATCTTTTTTACCTTGCAACCAATCCCCGTTTTCAGAATGTGGTCAAAGGCCGCATTGCATACAAAGAACGTCTCGAACAATATCAAAACCTGAATGAGATGATTCACAAGCTTGATATTCCGGACCAGCAGAAATACAGGGAGCTGGAAAATCGCTGCCGGGGCCTGCTTATGCAGGTTTCCACAACAGAATCGGCGATTGCGGCCGGAGCCCAGGCTGAGGGATTGCGGCGCCTGCTGTGGATTTTCCTGAAGCTGCTGCTGACCCGTCAGGCGATCATCAAAACCCTGAAAGAAGCAGCCGGGCGGGAAGAGAAATCACTGGATCAGCGCATCAGCCAGATTGAAGACCGAATCAAAAATCAGCCTATCAACGAAAATTTGCGAAAAAGCCTGACCGGACAGGTTGAAATTCTGCGTCAGCGTCAGGAAAAACACAAGGAAGCCAAAGAGAAACTCCTGTTTCTCGATGCCGAATTAATGCGGATTCAGGAACAGGTCGAACTGCTGCGGGAACAGTCGGTGCTCTCAACGGGGCCGGAAGTTGTTTCACAGCGTATCGATCAAATCTCGGCCACCCTCGGCGATACAACTCAGTGGATTCAGGAACAGCAGAGAATTTACGGATGTGTTGAAGATTTACTCACGGAACCTCCGCCTTTGCCTGTTCCGACAAAAGAAAGGCTGTTACAATGACCCCCCAGCTTCTTCCATGGGCCAAAGAGATGTGCGATTTATTCCGCTCAGGCTCAACCGCTCAATTTATTCTGCATGGCAACGTATTTGATGTCGTACCGGCGGATACAGATAAAGGACAAGCCGTCTCGCTGCAGGAATACCTGCAGGAGGTGATGTTTGCCGGATATGATGTCATCCTGCGTTACGACCGCGGCAAAGGCGTTCGAGCGGTACGCGGAGAAAAAGACTGGGCCGAATGGTTCGAGCAGGCAACAGGATTAAGCCAGGGATCGCTGACAGCCATACGCGAGCCCGGCAAGGCGATGGAAATCATCGACCGCTATCTGCTGCGGACGCTGAATCTGCAGGCTATTCAAGCCTCTGCCAGCCAGAAGAAAATCGCGGTCATTATTGATTTTGCAGAATTTGTAGTGCCCCGCGGCGATCCTTTGCAATTGGGAGGGGAGTTCAGCTCCAATGTGGTCAAGGCACTGGGATGGGCCAATGACCCGGCTATTTTGCGGTCCAATATCGTCAGCGTTTTTATTACCGAGGGATTACATGACCTCAATGAGCTGGTGGTGGAAAATCCTCACTGTGCCAAGTTGAAAATCCCGCTGCCCGGCGAGTCGGATATGCTTGAATATGTGCATATTCTTCAAAAGGGGGCGTTTCCTGATTTAAGTCAAAAATGCGAAATGCCTGTGGAGCAACTGGCCAATCGCCTGACGGGCCTGAGCCGTGTCGGGTCCAGAACGGCTCTATCAATGGCGTTAAATACCGAAGGTAAGATCACCACGGCCTGGCTGAGCAGGATGAAAAAGACCCTGATTGAGCGGGAATGTCAGGGCCTGCTGGAATTTCTGGAATCGCCTTATACTTTAGATCATGTTGCGGGCCTTGATGCTGCCAAGGCATGGCTGCGGGAAGATACCCAACTGCTCCGTAAGAATGCGTTTCATGCCCTGCCTATGGGGTATCTGATTGCCGGCCGAATCGGTACGGGTAAGACCTTTCTGGTTCAGTGCTGGGCGGGAGAATTGGGGATACCTTGTCTGGTATTTAAGAATTTCCGTGACCGTTGGGTAGGGGCAACCGAATCCAATCTCGAAAAGATATTTTCAATCCTGCACGCACTGGGACAGGTCGTGGTCTTTGTCGATGAGGCAGACCAGGCGGCCGGCAAGCGTGAAAGCGGCGACGGTGACAGCGGACTTTCCGGCCGGATTTATGCCATGCTGGCCAAGGAGATGTCTGATACACGAAATCGCGGACGGATTATATGGGTTTTTGCCACAAGCCGGCCGGACCTGCTGGAAGTCGATTTGAAGCGGCAGGGCCGTTTGGACGTGCATATCCCGTTATTTGCCCCACAAACCGAAGAGGAGATGAGGGTTTTATTCCATGCGGTGGCCAAGAAATTGCGATTTCCGCTAACCGAGGCGGATTTGCCGGACTTGCCCAAAGGATTGGTCTTGGGGGGTAATGAAGTGGAAGGTGTCCTGGTACGGGCTTTACGAAAATATGAATTGGCCGGCGAGAATCGTCTGCCGCTTAAAAAAGCATTAGAGGAAACCCTGACTCAGGTTCGCCCCAGTGCTCATACCAAGAAACTGGAGTATATGGATCTGGTTGCAGTCCGGGAGTGCACGGACGAGAGGTTTTTGCCGGAACATTTTAAAAATCTGGCTCCGGAACAACTTGAATTGCGGATTGAAGCGCTAAGGAGATATGTCTAAAAATGGGATTGCTGGCAAAATTACAGGAATTGGGATGCCAATTAAAACTGGTCCAGTCTGTCGCGCGTCCAACAGCTAAAGAACCGATGAAGGTTGAGACGAAAGCCGTTACCCTGAAAGAGCTTATGACGGAATTGCATGCCGATAATGTCAAGCTTTTGGCAGAGTCTCCGGTTGAATTAACGATAGAATTCGGCAAGATATTTGAGTCGGCTGGTATAAAAATACCAAATCATGGCTGGACAATTGAAAAATTCATCTCGGTTTTCCAGTCTAATTCTAAAACGGCAGATGCGAATGAAGCCAAAAAAGCCGTTCAGTTGTGGTTGAGTGAAAATAAAGTCTCTGCTGAAGAACTTGTCCGCGATGCACTTGCTAAAGATCAGGCGCTGGATGCATACGAAGAGTTCGTCTTAAAAAAAATGAACGGACGGAGTCAGGCAAGACAGGGTCGTATTTCTGAGATTGCTAAAGAAATGGATAAATTAAAGCAGGAACTGCAACGGCTTGAACGCGAAATGCAGCAGGAACAGAATGATGCCGGAAAATGGCAAAATCGGAAGAAAAGTTATGAACAGGATATCACTCGGGCGGTTGACCTCTTGACGAACAACGCACAGTAAGCCCGGATGCAGATGAGGACTTTCAATCAATTAAGGAGAATAATATGGCAATTATGGCACGTTTAAAACGACTGGTTTCGGGTTTTGTCAGTCTGTTTGTCAGCGGCATTGAGCGGCGCAACCCCGAAGCTCTGATCGAGGCGGCCCGTCAGGAATTCCGGGATCGAATGGCGCAGTATAATCTGGCGCTGGCCCAGATGGCAGGCATTGCAGAACGCCTGAAAGCCCAGATTACAGCCAAAACCAATCGCGCCAAAGAATTGGAACGCCGTGTACTTGCCAATCATCAGGCGGGCAATCTCGAGTTGGCGGGCAGTCTTGCGCGAGAGCTTCAGGAACTAAAATCCGACCTGCTGACTGATACACAGGAATTGAAAGAAACCGAAGATGCTTATCAGGCCAATCTGCGTCAGGCCAAATTGGCTCAGAAGGAGTTTGANNAATTCGCAAGCTTGATAAGCAATTGTCGCAGGTTAAAATCAAAGAAGCACAGGCCGAAGCAGCCAGTGCCCTGGGCAATGTTGCTTTCAAGGTTGGCGACATGGGCGATACGATGAAGACCGTCGAAGAGGTTCTGGCCAAACGGTACGAGGTGTCTGCCGGCAAGGCCCGCGTTGCCAAGGATATTGTGGACATGGACCAGCTTCGTGAAAAAGAATCAGAACGAAAAGCCCTGGAGCAGAATGCTTTGGCTGAATTTCTGGCCAGCCAGGGCATTCAGGCACCCGCTGCACCTCAATCGACCCCTGTCATGAACAAGGAGATCGGCCCTTCGCAGCAGGGTGGTCAGAGTTAATCCCAAGAATAGTCGAATAGAAAGGAATATCTATTATGGAATCGCAGGAACATAAAATTACACCGCTGGGGCGCATTGTTTCCGTATTATTGATTCTCGGTTTGATTGGCGTCGGTGGTTATCTGGTGGTCAATCGGATGATGCCCGGACTGCTTGGCAAGGCGCCGGTGCCCGGCCCCACACCCGGCGCAGCGGAAGCTCCATCTGTCGAAGAACAGGATTTGTCCGGTGTTACCACCGTCAAGGAATACAAGTATGTCCCGGCAGAACGCCTGCCCGCTGTCAAGGGTGTTAGTCAGTATAAATGGGACGCCGACCAGAAAGTCCTGCGTTTTTCGTATAACGTCTGGGCCGGCTGGCTGCCGGTGATTGCGGCCAATCATGGCGTCAAGCCCAACGACGACAGCGTGTTCTTTAAAAAGTACGGCTTCCGGGTCGAAATGGTCCTGATGGATGACCCGGTGACCGCCCGTGACGCCTTTGCCGCAGGAGAAGTGCATACCCTGTGGGGGACGGCCGATATGATGGTGCTGTTCGCCCCGGAACTGGTTCGTGACTCGCGTATCTCTCCGCGTGTCGTCCAGCAGATTGACTGGTCCAATGGCGGTGATGGTATTGTCGTCCGAAACACCATCAAATCGGTGGCGGATTTACGCGGCAAGACCATCGCTCTGGCACAAAATTCCCCGAGCGAATATTATCTGACATCACTTCTGCTCAGCGCCGGAATGAAGCCGGCCGATATTCGCCCGAAATATACCGCTACAGCATTTGAGGCGGCTGCCGCATTTGTTGCTGATAAATCCGTGGATGCCTGCGTATCCTGGGCGCCGGATATTTATAATATCCCGGACCGTGTTGCCGGAACGCGCATTCTGTGCAGTACCGCCGAATCCAACAAACTGATTGCCGACGTCTATGCGGTTCGCGCCGACTTCCAGCGTGACCATCCTGAAGTGGTCGAAGGTCTTGTGGCGGGCATATTCGAAGGTATGGATATGGTTAAAGACAGCCCCGAACAGGCTGCCGGCTGGATGGCAGAAGCTTTCGGCATGAAAGTTGAAGAAGTCATGGGGATGCGGAACGATGCTCACCCGACAAACTTTGCCGAAAACGTGCAGTTTTTCCTGAATGCCTCCAATCCCACCAATTTTGAACGCACCTGGCAGAATGCCAGTTATGTCTATCGGGAATTAGGCCGTATCAACAGCCCTGTGCCCTTTGACCAGATTATGGATTTTTCAATCATTCAGAAACTGGAAAAGGCCGGCACGTTTGCTCATCAGAAGGATGAGAGCATTGCCACATTTACTCCGGCCAGCTACAAGGTCATTCAAGCCGAGGCGCCGATCCTGACGCAGACAATTCGAATCAACTTTTACCCGAATTCGTCAAATCCTTATGAACCGGCTCGTGATCAGATCGGTACCATTATCCAGGGCAAGCTGTATGACCCGGGTGTGGATGCGACGCTGGAACAGGTGGCACGCCTGGCGGGGCAGTTTGACCGGGCTGTGGTGCTGATTGAAGGCCATACCGATTCGAGCATGAAAGGCCGAGTGCCTGTTCAGGCCGTCAAAGACTTAAGTCTCTCCCGTGCCGAGGCAATCAAGCAGGCCTTGATTGATAAATACAAATTTGAACCCAACAAATTTATTGTCCAGGGTGCCGGATGGGATAAACCCGCGGATATGAATGATCCGTTAAATCAGGTCCTGAACAGGAGGGTTGAAATCAATGTCTATCCGCCGGAACAACAATAAGAATCCCATGAATGTATTAGGACGACTTATCTTTGCCATCATTCTGGTCTGTGTATTTTTTACAGTCTTTAAAAATAACAGACGGCATTCTTCGGTGCAGGTGACGCATGAACAGCCGCCGATCGTGCACAGAGAACCGGTACGCAATCCGATTATGCGCGCCCTGACCGAATCACCTGCGGCAACGACACAGCGAGAGGGAATTGCTATTGGCGTGGCGTTCGATGTTTCAGGGAGCATGAAGGACAATGTCATCGGTGCTGATGGCAAGATGATGCCGAAAATTCAGGTTGCACGGCAGTGTGCTCTGGGTATTCTCAAACAGGCCGATGCATTTGTGCAAAAACATCCTGGGCAGACGGTCGAGGTGGGTGTATTTGAATTCAGTTCCCGTCAGAGAGGGGCTTCCTGCCGCCAGGTCATTCCGTTTGGCCCTATCAATTTATCTGCGGCAACGACAGCGGTTGAAAGGATGAAGCCCGAAGGCGGAACGCCGATTGGCGACGCCGTCATCCATGTCAAACAGGCGATGGA
>DLFY01000150.1 GCA_002482415.1 Phycisphaerales bacterium UBA7708 | reverse complement strand
CCGTCCCCTATACGGAGGCACATTGTAGTTTCGACGACTAAATGCGAATAATTCGATGAAGATGAGAATAACCTACTGTGCAGAAAAACTCCGAAGCAACAAAATAATTGTCGCGTCGGCTTTATATGTTAACTAAATATAAACCAAATGTTAAGATGTGAAAATAGTAAATGTTTATCCTTTATATTTTATAGACCCGACAGAATATCTCCTAAAGCCAAGCGATGAAAAACGCCGCCAATATCTGCCTACCGCTGAACGAGAACACTTGAAATTCTTATTAATTCTAAGCCACTCTATAGCCTGCAGAATAGTCATTCTCTGCAAAAAACATCGAGCCAAATCAATTTCGAGCCCATTGATTTCTATGGGTGACTGGCCGTTTTGGGAATGCCCATATTGTGATTTAAATGCCCCATAAAGAGCCTTTGCATGAGATTCGAAGTCTAAACCAGAAATAATCGATTCGACTGTATCTGACGCCGAGGCCCTCATCAATCGGATCACCTCTTCATACGTATCCGCCTCGCACCGGATTTCGCCACATGGGGATTTTAAGCAAAAACTATATTTCATACGGGTCTCTCCGGTTTAACGCCTCAACGATAGGCATTTTGATTTCATAAGTTATCCCTTCAGCGCCTAATGAGACCGATCAACACCGAACGCGAACGCTCCGCATTTCAAGACTTGAAAATACGCCGCTCAATGTCTGCCTCAGTAATTCCTTCCGATTGTTGATTGAAAACAGATCGGTTTCGTTCTGAGATTTTAAAACTTCAATGGCCCACCTGGTATCCATTTTCTGGGCATGCAGCAGGTCTAAAAGCTCCACCATCATCCGATGTTTTTTATCCAGAGCAATATCCAGCCTGCCGATTTGATATAAGATTGAATCAATGGATGCAAGAATAGGTCCCTTATCACGTCCAGTCCCCTTGCCGGGTTCAGCAATCTTATTTTCAAGCTGAGCAACCACCTTCCCCTGGGACGTGGAATATATTTTAACGGCGCGTTCCTGACGTGCTTTAAACCTCCTGTTCCTTCGTTGTTTTTCCCCACGGCAGGCACGGACGCAGTCCTGATTCGGACAAGGGGCGTTCTTTCTTGCGGGACTGTATGGTTTCCCGCAGACTTTACAAGTTCGCCGCCTGAGTTGTCGCTTTCTTTTTACCATTCCCTGGCACCTGATTAGTCAATACCGCCGCTGCTTCGTTCAGAAGCCTGTCCCGGCTGCTGATTGAAATAAGTATTGTTGCTATAATTATACACAACCTGATTCAATTCATTCGCATACTCATTGGCATAGGTCGTCTCTCTTGTTTTCTCGAATGCTTGCAGCGATTTCAAACCAGGAATACCCGTATCGGGGACACCAAGAATTTGTTGACTTCTCCCCATACGCATAAGCAAATTCTCTATTTTTTTCCTTTTGCCCTTCGCTTCAACAGAGCTATCGCCCTCCAAAGAAGAAAGCTCACTGCGCAATTCATCGCTCATTTGCTCATAAGCAATCCAGTATTCCTCGTACTTGTCATCTACTAAAAAAGCGCCTTTGCCTTCAGCATTGAGATTCTTCAGTGTGTTTCTGGCTGATTCAAGACGATCCTGAAAAGACCTTATTTTTTTATCGATATTTAGGTCGTCCTGGCTTTTTTTCCCTCCACGAGAACCGCTCTTGCCAAGCGGAGAACCCGAAAACGCATCCACCTGATCAAGGAGATTGTCTGGCGATGTGCTGCGCAATGTATTTAGCGTTGACTTATAGACACCCATCCCCTGGGCAGAAGTGATTTTTGAAAGTCCCGTCGCCAGTTCCGGAGAAAATCCCTGCTCCGTCAGTGTCTGCAATCGCTTGTCTGAATCAATGCTTTGTGCATAATTCAACATAGTAGCCAACTGCTGATCCGGGGTCATTTCACCCCAGGACTTTCCAGCAAACGCTTCCATTGCCTTCCGTGGCTCTTCATAGGCCCCGCTTGACATCCTGGCCAATTGCTCGGTCAATGTCGCGGCCACCGCTTCGTTCGGCATCACGGAACGCGCCGCCGTAAACAAGGCCATTGCGTTTTCCGGAGATATGCCCTGAGAAATCATCCCTGTAGTTCCGGCCTGAAGTCCAGTGATATACGCGCCGATTCCCTGCGTCGTTTTACTGGCCCGATATCCAGACATGATTTTTGCAAAAGCTGCCTGGTATCCCTGCTTGGATTGTTTAACTCCCATTGTGCCGGTGTATTCGAAAAACTTCGCAATCTCTTCCCCGCTCATCTGGGAGGCTCCAAACATCGGGGCAATATCCATCAGCAGATTTTGATTTGATTCATTCTTGATGCCACCCGACGCCGTTGTCGCAACATCAAAAGCCTGCGCCATCTGCCCGGTAATTGCTATATTTGAAAATCCGCCAGCTGCTTGTAATTTGGCGGCGTACTCCGCCCAATAATCCTGCTTGCCAACCGTGCCGGTCTGCATCTCCAGGGACTGCCCTATTTTCAGCGATGACATCGCGTCAGAATGAATTTTGGATTGCAAATCGACAATCTTTTGCATTTCAGCACTAAGGCTTTGAAATATTTCTAAAACAGCATTAAACCCGGCCATAGCAGCAATCGCAGACTTAACTCCAGAAGCAAGCCCATCCATACTGCTTTTAGCATCGCCAGATCGCCTCGATAAGGATTCCATTCCCTCGGCGCCAGACTCTCCCGCCGCCTGAGTCTGTTTTCCTGCCGTGGCCGCCGTTTGCCCCAGTTTCTGAATCGAATCCGTGGTTTTGTCAATTCCAGTGTTGGCATTCTCGATACCGGGCGTTTTAACATTTATATTAATGTCGTTTTCTTTTGCCATAAATAAGCCTTTAAAGATTTATAATTGGGCCGGTGAGCGTCCACACCCACCGGCCCCGGTTCGGGACTTACGGCCCGTTAGCTGAGCTTATGCCAAAACCAGTTCTTCCAATCCAAAATCCGCCGCCAGTTCCGGGGCGATCTGCGGGTCAATCCGCAATGCCAGGATCGACAGAAGACTGGCTGTCCCCGATCCATCGCCGACGTGCGGGGCAGCAACTTTCTGATACCGCTTGTGCGACTTTCTCAGATTGACAAAAATACCATAAACCTTCCCGTCTTTGTCACCGGCAATCGGGCCAGACAGGGCGGCGCCTTCAATGTCTGTAAATTCCCCGTCTGCGGTGTCGCATTCCTGAACTTTGATTGCATTGGCTTCCGCGACAGAACCGACCGCAGCCGCCAGCGAACCACACTGAATCAAATACAAAACGCCGGTTTTAATGCCGTGCGTGTCAATCACCGCGTTTCCGTCAAAATCGCCGTTGTCTTTCGATACAGGCGGCAAAGCGGAAACAACTGAAATTCCCAATTGTTCGATCATTTTATGTTCTCCAAAAAACTCTGTTTAGCTCTGATTTTCAAAAATTGCCTGGGCTGCCAATGTATTCAGCCCAGGCTACGTAGAAAAAATGAACGAAGACTACGACTGCGGAGCGGTTCGCAAAGCCACTATCGGCCCCGGATTGGTTGCATCGCCACATCCGAAAACATTGATGTCAACCCGTTCAACGCCCATAATAGCCGTCTGAAAGTTCTTAAACAGCACGTGTTCGCTTGAATCCAGGGTCAGCTGCTGGCGCTCCCCAAGATAGGCGCCGGATTGCAAATCGCCCAGGATGCAGTCAATCTGACCGACACCCGTTACATGTGGAAGCGACTTCACAAATCGAACAGGGTATCCCATTGGGGATTTCACAGAATTGATTCCAAGCAATTCAAGAATATTGAAAATGTTTGCAAATCCGCCATCTTTAATTAGCGGCCATACAACCTGATAAAAAAAGGTCTTTGTCATGTACCAAGCCGCCGTCTCGTCATAATCTTCTGGCAGTTTAGCCACACAAGCCATAAAGTCCTTTAAAACGTAACCGCTCCACGTCGTCCCACTTCCATTTACCAGACCAGCGGGAGTCCACCCGTCCTCAATCATTTTTTTGAAAACGCCGGTGATTCCAGTCATCCCAAAATACGCTGCTGTACCGTCTCCCGTGAAGCCAATTTCGTCTTCTTTTTTAGCCAGGCTTCGCGTGATTGAACGGGCCACGATTTCGCCGATTGCAAGAATCGAATCGTCCCGCAGTTCCTTTGAGACAACAACCAGTGAAGCAAAGGTTTTCGACGTCAAAACCACCTGACCAAATTTTATATCAGAATCGGTAATTTCTTTCCCTTCACCCGGACAAAATACCGTCGAGTCGGACGTGATTTTGGGGACAATCAACCGATCCGATCCCATCGGTACCGGCGGGCAATTGGCTCGAAACTTTCCATACGTGCCCAACATGTCGATGATGCGGCTCATCATCTCGGTCGGGACCGAATAACCGCCGCCAATATTGCTGCCTTCCGACAAGGCCTTACTGATAATCCCGGTGGGATCATTGACCATTTTTCCAGCCGCAGACAAAACCAGCATCCCGAACGTCCGGGCGTGGTCTTCGTTTGGCCAGAATAATTTGGAGCTTGTCGCCGAAGGCTGGCCGCCACGATACATGGCCTTCATGGATTCGCCCATGTTTTGTAAATTCTTTTTGGCATGTTCCAGGTCGCCTTCGAGCGCCTTAATGCGCTTTTCGGCGGCTTCGAAACCTGCCTGCGTTTTTTCAACTGTCGCAAACATATTTTATTTCCTTTTAAAATTCATTTAATTGTCGGCTAAACTCGGCAAAAATGCGGGGCTGCCGAGCGCCCCGCACCACATGAAGAAAAACCATTCCCCGCAAAGAGACGCGCCCGCGATCCGCAGCAGCAGCGGGATGCCAGCCGCGAATAAACAGCACGTCCCCGAACAGACTTAACGCAAAAATAATTGTTCATACCCCTCTTCGACAGGGGCTTTGCCGCCGTTTTTAATGACGGCCTCAATACCATGTTTTTCGATTGCATCGAACAATTCGATTTCGTCGCAGGTGTACAGGGAAAGAGAGTAGCGCTTCGACTTTTCGTCCAGATATTTCTTGTAACGCCGATAGAGTTTTTCGCTCCCGAAAGCCTCCGCCTCGGACCGCTCCTTGGCCTGAATCAAAAAGCCCAACGTTTTTTGGCCCAAATCCGCACCACACGGCCCGCCATCGCCTGAAAACGAGCCACCCTGGGCGATGCCGCCCTCGGAATAAAGACCTTTTGTGGGGCATCCTTGGAGCGGTTCCATTGTGAAGGGGTCATAATCGCAACACTCCAAATCCAAATCAAGACCTTTGCAGTCGCATTCGTCGCCAAGGTCGATCCCTGACGGATTAAAAATATCCACCAGGCTTTCTGCTGCGGCCGCTCGTTTTGACTCTACGAAATCGAGTCTTCTCTTGGCTGATTTTGAAAGCGCATCCTGGTTCGCAGGAACGCCAACGGCGGAAATTTCGTACAGCATAATTTCGGTGATGACATTGACCCGCTTGCCGTCGATGTACTTTTCCTCGTAAGAAATGATTTTAAAACCAATTGAAAAGCCCCGTTGGAATTTGCCTGAGTATAGCTGCCAATACTCAAGCCCTAACTCCGTGTCCACAAATTCGACATCGCATATCGTCTTCTTCCCTTCCTGTCTCCAGTTGATCACCCGACCAACAACCGGAGATTTCCCGTCAGTCAGCCGATGTTGATGCCCGGCAAGAATAACCGGGTTCTTCATGTATTCGGCCATTGCGGCCTTCATTGCCGCTGCCGTAATAATATCGCCGTCCCTGTCAATTATCTCGCTGCTGACAACCGCCGAAATAATTCTCTTGCCGCCCTGGTCGTCGGCTTTTTCAACCGCCAGCGAGTACACCTTCCGTGTTAATTCCATTTCGCTTATTCCTTGCATCAATTGCACGATTCAATTTTTCCATGATTCTGTCACCCAATTCCGGGTTTTTCCGCTGCGTAAGAATGCCAATAACAACAACCTTCTCATCATAAGATAGAGATTTTACGAACGCATTCAAATCCCCTGCATCCAACTGTTCAATACCACTGCCTGCCAACATATTACTCCCTTTCACCTGATCACTTTTATTAAATCCAATCTACAAGACGAAACTATGCCGTCATCAAGCAATCCACATTCTCACAGAGTTTCGCACCGGGCGAATAAATCATAATTGCATCGTTTTTTTCGGACTCAGACGGCTTGATAACAGCAACAGTCCGGTTTTCCTTCAAAGCCTGCCGGACAGCGGTATGCTCAAAAAAACCCACGTTGCATTTTGGGTACCCGCCACAATTACAAACAGGAATCCNNACTTAGAAAACACCAGGGCATCTTCAAAATACGCCTCGAACATGCCGCCGGCTGAAACAAGGAATAACGACTCGGGACTCAACTTTTTAATTTTCCTGAAGCTCACCTCGGCTTGCCGACTTCTCAATTTCCCTATGTTTTTTCTTTTTTCCATGTTACCTCTCCTGAACACTTGTTTCGTTATTTATTACCCCAACGCCACGACATAAATCATCAACTCTCTGCTCGGCCAATACTTCCGGGCAGATAAAAAACACGTTGCCGCATTTATCGCAAACCAGCGGTATCACGTGCAGCCCACCATCGATTGCTTCAATATCGATATATGACAATACATTCAATACATACGAAGAGATGCTGAAATTCCTGCCGCCGCACAAAGAGCATGAACACCCAGGCGGAAGCCTGCGTTCTAATTCCATACAGAAAACAATTAATTGCTCATTGTTTAGTTTCATAAAATCCCGCTTAAATTCCCCAGGGATGGCCCTGTCCGAGAAGGCCACCCCGGGGTTCCCATAGATGGACGGAATGCTACTTTCCCTCGAAACGCTCCACCGACTCGCTGTTTTTATTCCAATAAATGGTGCAGTCCGTTTCGTCCAATGTGCCCTCGGCCTCACTCGGGTAATAGGTGACATTAATTTCCCCCGCCAGAGTCCGGCCAAAATCGAATTTGTCGTAATAAATGAGCGCGACCGAGTCGTAAGAAACCTCATCCAGGCTGTCGGCCCAGGTAATCGACCGAGTCCACTTGCCCATTGCCGGATCCCAGACGCTCAGAGTTGGGACGTGAATAGCCCTTCGATAAAGATGCGGAAGCCGCGTCTGAGACGCAAAATATCCGTAGTCACAGATCTCTGGGGCGTACTCCGCAGCCAGGGCTGCACTGGACGCGGCCCGCTGAGCCTGAAAAACGTCACCGGCAGCCCAAAGAGAGGCGGCAATACAAGCCAATAAAACGATGCTGATCAATAAACCTATCTTCTTCACGTGAAA
>DLFY01000020.1 GCA_002482415.1 Phycisphaerales bacterium UBA7708 | reverse complement strand
TCACTGTCCAGTTCAGCCAGTTCGGTTTGGCTTCGTTCTTTGTAATAACCTCGGGCCATTTTATGCAGCCGCCGATAGGTTTGACGAGCTTGTTCAAAATTCTCCAATTGACAATACGACTGGGCAATCCCAAACAGACAGTTATCCTCGTGAGAATTATACCGCAGCCGCAGATACCAGGTATCCACTTCTTTCTGATACATGGCAATGGCGGCCGGATAGTTTTTCTGCTTGTAAAATTCATCCCCCTGTTTCTGGTACCGGCCCTGCATGGCCCCCGGGATGCTGTTGAGTCCCCAAATAAAGAAAACAAGATAGAGCGTCCAGTAAAAACTTAGAGTTTGCCTCCATGTCATCCGGGGTATTTCTTCACTAAACGAAAAGTTTCTTCCTGCATGTCCAATCATTAATAGGATGGATCCGCCCAGCATCACATAAGATGGAATATGGCTTTGAACCGAATAGCCGCGGAGAACTCCGATAATCGCAACGATCAAAAACTGGCCCAGACACGCCAGACCAATCCACTGACAGAGTTTAACCCAAACCGGAATTTTCCGTGAAGCCGATGCAGTGTCCATAAAGTACTCCTTCATCCAATGATAAATCAGAATTGCTGCTTAACCTTTTTAAAAAAGTAACCGCTTCATTCTACACCTCTGGTGACAACAATCCAGTAAATATACCCCTTTCCGACTGCTTTTGTCAACCTGAATCGACAATATCCTGATTTGCTCGACCTGTGAACGAGGCCTGATACGGCAAGGCGACTCTCTTTTAAACTGCGAAAATCTGTGAAATCAATGGTTTCTTTTCTATGATTTTTGCGTATAATTCAGTGGTTTAAATGGATATAGAATATGGGATATTTTAGAGAGACAATCGAGAAGATGGAAGGCTACACGCCGGGTTTTCAGCCGAAAAATCCGGATGCAGTCAAACTCAACACCAACGAAAATCCATATCCCCCGTCCCCCAAAGTACTTGAGGCCATTCGGGGAATACGTGATTTTCAGGTCCGACGCTACCCCGATCCTATGGGCGGGGCGTTCCATCAGGCAGCATCCGAGGTCTTTGACCTGCCGGAGGACCACGTCCTCTGTGTCAACGGGGGCGACGAATTGCTCAATTATGCCTTTCGGGCGTTTTGCGATGCGGACCGGCCGGCGGCATGGGCCGAACCGACCTATTCGTTGTATCCGGTTCTGGCCAGATTGCAGGATTGCCGGGCGATCCAGATTGACCGGAATGAAGATAGTCTGGAGGAACTGGCTCGAATTAATGCTCCACTTACCATCGTTTGCAATCCGAATGCCCCGACCTGTGATTTTACGCCGGTGGATAAAATCGCCGAACTGGCCAGTCGGCTGGAAGGTGTTCTGCTGGTGGATGAGGCGTATGTGGATTTTGCACAAGACAATTGCCTGCGGCTGGTCCGGGATTTTGCCAATGTGATTGTGCTGCGGTCGATGAGCAAGGGCTATTCGCTGGCCGGGATGCGGGCCGGGCTTGGCTTTGCCCAGCCGACGCTGATTGAAGGACTGGTCAAGGTCAAGGATTCGTACAATATTGATGCGGTTACGATTACCGCGGCGGCAGAGGCCCTGCGGGATCAGGCTTATCACAAGGATTGCGTTGCCAAAATCATCGCGGAGCGGTCGCGGATGATTGGCGAACTGCGGAAAATGGAAATTGCCGTGCCGGACAGTACGACGAATTTTGTTCTGGCTCAATCGATTCAAATGCCGGCGGAAAAGCTATTCAAGCTGCTGGCAGAGCGGGATATCTATGTGCGGTATTTCAAGCTGCCCGGCCTCGAAGATAAATTGCGGATTACGATCGGAACACCGGAGCAAAACGATCAATTACTGAGGGCAATCAAAGAAATTCTGAGCAGGGAGTAAGTATGAGCAGTGTGAGCAGTTGGAGTGTCCGAATCATCGTTGCGGCGATTCTTTTGGCGGTCTGTTCCTGTCGGACGGCTGGGCCGGTCCTGTCGGAATCCCGGGTCAAGGCAATCAAAGAGCAGGTCCGGCAAGTCCACGATAAAATTACCGATGCTGCCGCACGTGCGGATGTGGAAACGATGTTTAGTTATGTGGCCGAAAATGACGATGCGATTTTTATCAATGACGGCAAACAACTGCTGACCCGCAAGCAGGCGTATGATGTGTATACACAGCGGTACAAAGGCATTCAGAAAGTGGAGTATCAATTCAGCCGGCAGGATGTGACGGTTGTTTCGCCGCAGACGGTGCTCTGGATCGAGCAGGGCCGGGCTGAGGTCACGACGACGGATGGGCGAACTTTTGGGACGTCGTTTAATCAGACGATTGTGTTTGTGCTCAAAGAAGAAGGGTGGAAAGCCCTTTACACCCATGTCTCGGATGACAACGGCTGACAGTTCAGACAAATGGAACGATGATGATGAATAGAAATGCAAAAATAGAACGTAAAACAACCGAGACGGACATTGCTCTGAACCTCAATCTGGACGGCGGGGGGCAGTATCAGATTGATACAGGCATCGGCTTTTTTGACCACATGCTCAGCCATCTGGCCAAGCACGGCAAGATGGACTTGACCCTGCGGGCCAAAGGCGACCTGCATGTGGATGCGCATCATACCGTCGAGGATGTGGCGATCTGCCTGGGGCAGGCCCTGTGCGATGCACTGGGCGATAAGAAGGGTATCGTGCGGTTTGGCGACAGCGTCGTGCCGATGGAAGATGCCAAGGCGCAGGTCACGGTGGATTTGTCCGGCAGGCCGTACCTGGTGTACCGGGCAAAGTATCACACGCAGAAAATCGGCGATTTTGATGTGGAGTGTGTGGAAGAATTTCTGCGGGCATTTTCCACGGCGGGCAAATTCAACCTGCACGTGGATGTGCCCTACGGCACCAACAGCCACCATATTGCCGAAGCGATTTTCAAGGCGCTGGGCCAGTCGATGGCAGCGGCGGTCAAGGTCGTCGGAGGGGATATTCCAAGTACGAAAGGGATCCTGTGATTCAACACCAGTACGACTATCGCAGCGGGATAGGCACGGATATTCATCGGCTGGTACCGGAACGAAAACTGATTTTGGGCGGCATCGAGATTCCGTTTGAGCTGGGGCTGCTGGGCCACAGCGATGGCGATGCGGTGCTGCATGCCGTGACAGATGCGATTCTGGGTGCGGCGGGGCTTGGGGATATCGGGATGATGTTCCCGGATACCGACCCACAGTGGAAAGACGCCGACAGTGCCGAACTGCTCAAGCAGGTCGTCTGGAAAGTAAGTCAGCAGGGCTGGGAAATCGTGAACATGGATTTGATTGTCCATGCTCAACTGCCCAAACTCGGACCCTATCGCGGCCAGATGAAGCGCCGTATCGCCGAACTGCTGGAGATGGATTTTGCCAATGTCAACATCAAGGCCAAGACCAACGAAGGCCTCGATGCCGTCGGAGAATGCCGGGCGATTGCCGCGACGGCGATTACCATGCTCCGGCGAAAAGTCAAATAAAACACCCGTGATGAATTAGCTGGTTTATACCCAACGGGTATGATTATTCCGCGAGCAAAAGAAGCAAGTGGTTAAAGCTGCTGTACTTAGCCGCGACGAAACGGGAAATTTCAAGTAGGATCAGTA
>DLFY01000021.1:2339-2636 GCA_002482415.1 Phycisphaerales bacterium UBA7708 | reverse complement strand
CCGCAAAGAAGCTGAATTAAAGGCTCAGCAGGAAGCCCAGGCCGCCGCTGCCGCTGCAGCACAAGCTCAGCAGCCAGCTCCTGCGCAACCGGCACCGCAACCTGCCGCACCCGCTGCCCCCGAACAGCAGCCTGCAGCCACGCAGCCCACACCTGCTCCAACTCCTGCCCCGGCTCCCGTAACACCGCAAACGCCTCCGGCTCCGCCGGCGGTTCCGGCAGACCCTAATACTCCTGCCAATTGATCGTATGCGGCATGTCCTCCAGCGGACAGCCCGCACATTGCGGTTTGGGTCTG
>DLFY01000021.1:0-2334 GCA_002482415.1 Phycisphaerales bacterium UBA7708 | reverse complement strand
CCCAGCCGCACCAGCAGGGCGTGATATTCATTGTATAGCCGCACATTCCGCGGCAGGGCGGACTCAAACAGCATCCGCACCTCCTCGTATCCGGCCTGTGGTTCCAGCAGCCCATGCCGCCCGAGAATCCGTCCCGTATAAGCATCCACCACAAACACCGGCTTATCAAAGGCATACAGCGCAATCGAGTCCGCCGTCTCCGGCCCGATGCCTTTGATCGAAAGCAGTTCTTCCCGCAGCCGATCCGCCGGCAGGGCACCAAGCCGGTCCAGTTGGCCCTCGAATCGCTCAAACAGGCGGTCCAGAAAATGCTTTAGCCGTCCGGCCTTGATATTGAAATACCCCGCCGGGCGTATCAGTTCCGCCAGTGCCCCCACGTCCAGCGCGTGCAGCTTGTCCGGGGTTAAAACACCTGCTTTTTTCAGGTTCCCAATCGCCTTTTCGACGTTGGTCCAGTTGGTATTCTGGGTCAGAATCGCCCCCACGATAATCTCAAACGGCGTCTCGCCGGGCCACCAGTGCTGAGGCCCGAATCGCTCAAACAGCCGGTCATAGATGGTCTGTATCTGTTGTCTGCTCATGGTATCGAAATCTTATATAACACGCCGAAATAGTAGCTCAAGCCTCCGTGCTTGAGGTGAAATTCCATGCCGAAGGCATTCCACGTATTTCCTCCTCATATCCTTACCGCCGCAGCAGCCAGTAAAACACTTCCCGCAGCGAAGGCCGCTTGCCGTACATCAAAATCCCCGTCTTGAAAATCTTGCCCGCTGCCCAGATCGCCGCCGCCACCGACACCCCCAGCAGGGCGACACTGAGCACCACATCCATCATCGGCACATCCGTGGTCGCCGACAGCCGCAGCACCATCACCAGCGGCGTCACCGGCGGAATAAACGACAGCACTCTCGCAAATAATCCATTGGGACTCTGCACGAGGTTGAACCACGAAATCATCGGCAGCACGCACAGCATCACCATCGGCATCATCAGGCTCTGCGATTCTTTCAGCGTGTTGCAGATCGAGCCAATCCCCGCCATCACCGCCCCAAACAGCACAAATCCAAGGATATAATAAATCAGCAGATAAAACACCATCATGCCGCTGACATCAACCGTAAGTCCCTGCCATCGCGCCGTGCCGTAGGCCGTCCCCGCCCACAGACCCATCACCGCCAGCCCGATTCCCGACAGCCCCAGAATCTTGCCCGCCATCATTTCAAACGGGCTGACCGCCGACAGCATCATTTCGATAATACGCGAGCTTTTCTCCTCGATAATACTGCTCAGAATATGCTGACCGCTGATCATAATCCCCATGTAAATCATAAACATGAAAAAGAACGGAATCATCATCCGCGTGACCATATTCGCTTCGTTCTGGACCTTCTGATTTTCAGACGTTTCGCCGACTTCAATGCGTTCAATCGGCACGCTGCGGATTTGATTGAGCAGCTTCGGGTCGATATTCTGCGTCCGGCANNTATTTTCCGCTGTAAAGAAAATATCCGTATCCGATGGCTTGGGCTTATAGGTAAACAGCCGCACCTTGCCGCCGCCGGAAAAAACGCTTTCCTCCACCAGGATATAGCCGTGAATCGATCCCGAACGCAGTTGCGTCTTGCCGGCCTCTTCGGCCTGTCCGCCGCCCTCGACCGCCCGATACACAATCTGCCGCGAGGGATTGGAGTGATTATAATCGTCAAATTGCTTTTTGATGGCTTCGGTCACCTGCCCGGATGAATCCGTAACGCCGATTACCAGCGGCGGACGCGGTCCGGCCGGACGCTTCATCAGGCGGGTCGTAAAAAACATAATGCCGATCATAATCAGCGGCGTAATCAGCACACTGATCAAAAACGTCTTGGTTTTGATCATTTCCCCGAATTCACAGGCCGCAATCGTCAGAATCTTACGCATGGTTGCCTCCTGCCAGACGGATGAAAATCTCGTGCAGTGAGGCCGTCTTCACCTCAAACCGGCGAACGCGTATCTTGCCGACTACTGCTGCCAGCAGGTCCTGCGCGTCGTACTCCTCCTTCAGATGCACCTCCATCAGACGGTCCCGCTGCTCAATGCGGGCCGTCATCGGCAGCGTATCCAGTACACTCATATCTCCCTGGGCCTCCAGGAGCACCGAATTGGATTGATACTGATTGCGAATCGCGCCCAGCGTGCCGTCCAGCACCTTTTTGCCCTTGTTAATCAATAAAATCGAGTCGCACAGCGTCTCGGCCTCGTGCATGTTGTGCGTGGAAAACAAAATCGTCTTGCCCTCGCTTCGCATCTGGACAATCAGATTCTTGAGCAATTCGTAATTGAGTGGGTCCAGCC
>DLFY01000270.1:10179-25214 GCA_002482415.1 Phycisphaerales bacterium UBA7708 | reverse complement strand
TACAAGCTCACAACGGATTGGGGGGTGCTTGATGCTTATCATGCACCTTGCCGCAATGAGAAAAATAGTTTTGGATCAGTGGCTCCTGCATCATGGACTTTGGATGCCGTAGAGTCACCCCGCAATAATCCCTGGTTTCTTTGCGTCCTGGGGGCACGTCGGGCACTGACTTTCCTGGAGCAGCAGCCGGAAGTGGATGCGGAGAAACTCGGAGTGTATGGGCATTCCATGGGCGGTAAGCTGACGGTGATGACAGCGGCCGCCGACCGTCGGGTCAAGGCGGCTGCGCCCTCCTGCGGCGGTGTCAGTGACCGCAATTCTGATAATGCGCTTTATCAAGCGACTATAAGCGATGATGTATACCTCAAGCGAATTACATGCCCTATTATTTTTCTGAGTCCCTCCAATGATTTTCACGGCCACATGGAAGATTTGCAAAAAGCCACTCATGAAATCTCCAGTAAAGAATGGCGTGTCACCTGTTCACCGCATCATAACCATCAGGATACGGCCGAATACCAGGTGGCTGGTTTGCTTTGGTTCGATCAGTATTTGAAAGGCACTTTTTCATTCCCGCAGACTCCCAAAAGCTCTCTGGACTTGAAAACCCATGATGGGATACCTGTCTTCACTGTTATGCCGGATGCTGCCAAGCCAATCCTTTTTGTTGACATCTTTTACACACAGCAGGGGTATGCCGAAGGAGAAAAAGAAAATATGCAGCATACCATAAACCGCTTCTGGCATTATGCGGCTGCAGTTAACGATGAGAATACCTGGACGGCCAGACTGCCGCTGCTGAGTACCGACAAGCCCCTCTGGGTTTATGCTAATGTGGTTTATCCACTCGGAGAACCAGTTACGGGGGCGGGATATTACTACTCGATTTATACAGCTCACCAGGTTAATCTCTCCTCAAAAATGCACATTGCAGCTTCTGAGGAGCTCAAAGCGGCCTCAGTCAAGGCATCAATGGAGCCATCGCTGGTAATTGAAGCATTTGAAGATAACTGGCAGAAAGAATGGTTCACCTACGACTTGGCAGATAATTGGGTTCGCCGGACCCATAAACTGTATAATGAGAAATGGCAGGCCCCTCTGAATGCAAAGCTGGTCCTTGAAGCCTGTTCAGTGCAGTCGAACAAAATAGTCGTCGGACTTGACTCCTATGCAGCGGAAATTCTGATGGTTGGAGATTCTGAATGGCAGCAGATCATCTTTTCTCCATCCGACTTCCACAATGCCCTGGGGAAGAAGATGTCGGATTGGAACGGCCTGAAGGAATTGAGGTTGAGCCCTAAAGAGATATTACGGGAAAAAGTGGATGGAAAAGAGATCGTTCTGAATCTGGGGGCTGAATGGAAAGGTCCTAACCCGAGATTCCACAGGCTTTACTGGATACCTGCTTCGACCCAGGATGCAAAATGAAAATCATGTGAGGAGAAACCCTGTGATCCATTTGTGAATTCGGGCGCAACCTGTTATGGGAAATAATAACAGGCCACATGATTAATGAGAACATTACCTGTGGCAATATTCAGAAAGGTGTTATATGCAAGACTCTTTGTCTTTAGTTGAGCAGGCCTGCCAGGGTATAAAGCCGGTTCGAACCCCTATTTTTGATTTACTGGCCAATGACGCCGTCATCGAGCATTTTGCCGGTGAGCCTCTCGATGGAAACAACGATGAAACGATTGTTACAAAAGCAGCGGCCTCCGCGCTGGATGCAACCCGGTGTATTGCCCCTCCTAATAGACAAGCCCGAACCTGGATAGACGCCGCGGGAAACACCCGCATATCCGACCGCTGGACGTCTTGGCTTCAGACACCAGCTTATGCAGATGTCGAAGGTTGGGCCTGCTGGATGAAACGGTATATAGAGCAGGAAGATGCTGACTGCGGTTCTCCCTCACTGATACAGTTGGATTTGACCGAGCATGAATTTGATGACGACAGAGCCTCTGCCCTGCGGGATAAGCAGTTCGATTTAAACCGTACCTTGGGTGGAACGGTCCCTATTTTCTGTACGCCGTCGACCTCGCTGAATGCTCTGATTTATTATATCGGCTTGGAGATGTTGAGCTTTATGTGGATGGACTTTAGGGATATATGCCGGTACTGGATCAAACTCTATCGCCGGAAAACAATTCACTATATCCGGATGCATGGACATCGCCAAACCAGTCCACTGGCAATGATTTACTGCGATATTGCTTATAAAAATGGACTTATGTTGAGCCAAGCGATGCTTCGGGATATGGACTTTTTTACAGAACTGCAGGAAGTAGGAGATGTCTGTCACGAGGCAGGGCTTTACGTGATTTTTCATTCGGACGGCAATATGATGGATTTATTGGATGATGTGGTGGCAACCGGCATGGATGGACTTAATCCGATTGAAAAGGCTGCAGGAATGGACATCTACGAAATCCGCCGCAGGTACCCCCGGCTGATTCTGGTCGGAGGTGTGGATGTAACAAATTTGTTGAGAACCGGCAGTTGTCTGGAAATCCGCAGCCAGACACGAAATCTGATTGAAAAAGTAGGAGCTGAAGGACGATTTCTGATCGGTAGTTCAACTGAAGTGGGGAATGATGTGCCGCTAAATAATTATTTGGCATTTCATAATGAAGTTCTGGGTGTATCATGATCATACTTTATGATAATCGAATACTGCTATTGTGTTGTTTGTGATTAATCAATAATCATGTTGGAGAATTCAGTATGTATCGACGTGATTTTATGAAGATGACAGCGGTGGTTTCGGCTGGTTTGCTGCCCTGCATATCTGCCTGCAATATTTCATCAAAAATGATGACCCTGAGAAACAGGCGTCCCAATATAATTCTCATTCTTACGGATGATCAGGGCTATGGTGATTTAGGTTGTCTGGGCAATCCCATCCTAAAAACACCCAATTTGGACAAATTGCATGCCCGTAGTACTCGGCTGACCTGCTTCCAGGTCAGTCCAACCTGTGCTCCAACGCGATCAAGCCTGATGACCGGCAGGCATGAATTTAAGAATGGGGTAACACATACCATTCTTGAACGGGAACGGCTGTGTCTGGATGCAACAACGTTAGCTCAGATGCTTCAGCAAAGCGGCTATGCGACGGGGATTTTCGGCAAATGGCATTTAGGTGACGAAGATACCTATCAGCCGCAGCGGCGGGGGTTTGATGAAGTATTTATTCATGGCGGCGGCGGTATAGGACAAAAATATCCTGGAAGCTGTGCGGATGTCCCACCCAATCAACCTCATCGATATTTTGATCCTGTTATCCGGCATAACGGAGATTTTGTTCAGACTGAGGGATTTTGCACAGATGTCTTCTTCCGACAGGCCATGGGCTGGATCCATTCTCGGCGTCATCCTGACCAGCCCTTTTTTGCATACATTGCGACCAATGCTCCGCACAGTCCCTATATAGCGCCGGAAGCTTGCTGCAAACCATTCCTGGACCAGGGTCTGACGTCTGATTTGGCCGGCTTCTATGGGATGATTGTGAATATCGATGAGAATGTGGGGATTCTGATGAACAAACTGGAACAGTGGGATCTCGAAGAAAATACCCTCATTCTTTTTATGACGGATAATGGAACCGCGTTGGGGGACAAAGTATATAATGCCGGCATGAAAGGCAAAAAATGCACTTCGGATGAGGGCGGCACACGTGTTCCTGCGTTTTTCTGCTGGAAGAACCATCTTTCGGCTGGCGTTGACATTGCCGCACTGACGGCGCAGATCGATATTTTCCCCACCTTTGCGGAACTGGCCGGCGCTCCGTTACCGCCTCATGATCAGGTTGAGGGCCGCAGCCTGCTTCCTTTACTGCAAAATCCGCAGAGCAAGTGGGAAGATCGTTTTCTGTTCATGCATATTGGACGCTGGAATACGAGCAGGGAAATCAAAGATTTCAAATACAAAGGCTGTGCCGTTCGAAGTAGCCGGTTCCGGTTTGTTAATAACAGTGAGTTATATGATATGGCAGTTGATCCCGGCCAGACTCAAAACGTCATCGATCTGCATCCTGAGGTTGTTGACTCCATGCGGGCTGCCTATGAGGTGTGGTGGAAGCAGGTTTGTTCACAAATGGTTAACGAGGATGCATCCTATTCAGGTCAGGCTCCCTTCGAAGAGGCGTATGAACGTCAGTTAAAAAGTACCGGAATTCCTGCCTGGATGCCTTTTGTGATCGATTAAAACCGAAGATAGAATTGAGGAAAAGTTCTGTTAAGGATAGTCGCATAGTACGCGGTGGGAGATCAAAAAAGTTTTTTTAGAGGAGATAAATTATGAAGATAAGGCTAATTACGGGAATGCTGTGGATATTACTTGGAATACAATGGGTAGGAGCGGGGGAACTGCTCACACCGTTGGATCTCTGGGAAGACTACAATCCGGATAAAGGCGATTTCAAAGAAGTAATTGTTAGCCAGACAACACGAGATGGTATTTACTATCGGGATTCCTATATCAGCGCCTATGTCTTGGGGGAAGATGTCCGGGTATATTGCAAATATGCGGTCAAGGCCGATGCGAAAAATGCTCCGGGATTGCTGAATGTTCACGGCTGGATGGCGACGGCTAATATCGATCAGGATTATGTCAATGACGGCTGGGCTGAGATGTCCTTCGATTACTGCGGCGAGAAGGCAGGGCGGGAACATTATACCCGGTATCCGGTGAATATGGACCATGGGAGAATGGAAGGAAAGGTAATACACTCCCGGATGCCTGACGGAAAAGACATTACATATCCCAAACAAACCTCACATTATCTGTGGTTTGCTATCCAGAGGCGAGTACTCAGCTATCTGCTGGCTCAGAAAGAAATTGATAAAACACGCATTGGAGCCAAGGGCTATTCCTATGGCGGTACCCTGATGTGGAATCTCGGGATGGATCCGAGGGTCAAGGCGATCGTTGCCTTCTTTGGCATCGGCTGGATTGAATATTATCGCAATCACTCGGTCTGGATGTACAATGTGCCATATCACGAGCCTCCCATGACGGCAGGTGAAAAGCTTTTTCTGGCCACAGTTGAAAGCCAGGCCCATGCACCCTACATTACGGCAGCGACTTTATGGTTAAATGGCTCAAACGATCATCACGGCGGGCATGAACGCGGCGAACAGACTTTCAAGATGTTCAAATCAGGAGTACCCTGGTCTTTTGCTATACAAGCACGTGGACATCATAATACTGAAAAATTGGGAGATGATTGCAAGCTCTGGTTGGAAAAATATGTTCTCGGAAAGGATATCTTCTGGCCGGACCGTCCCCAGTCAGAAATCATCTTGGATAAGGATGGTGTACCTGAACTTCATGTGACGCCTGCTTCACCTGATCAGATTACAGAATTGCAAATGTATTATGCTCTGAAAACCCCTAATAATATTGCCCGTTCCTGGCGTGATGCGGCGGCCGTACGTCAGGGAAATACGTGGGTGGCCAAGTTGTCGGTTCTGAATGTAAATGACTATGTCTTCGGATATGCCAATATTCGATATGCCGCCAACATTGTCATTTCCTCGGATTTCAACGCCGCAATTCCTTCTAAGCTCGGAAATGCCATAGCCACTGACAAGCCGTCCAATGATCTCTCGGAAGCAGGAGTGGGGATGTGGAGCGATGTCGCAGCTGTCGAAGGCGTAGGGGGTGTTAAGGGATTTAGATCTCTTAATAAATATAATGGAACGACCAGTGAGCAATTCAGCGATCCACAGTGGAAAGCTCCGAAAAATGCCCGGTTGTCCTTTAAATTCTACTGTACCGAACCGCAGAAACTTACTCTGGTAGCAGATAACTGGTATGAGACAGAACTGGTTATTACCGCTTCCGACCAATGGCAGCAGAGGGTGCTGCCTGCAGATGCACTGCTTCATCGGGACAGCAAACGGCCGATGGAAGACTGGTCAAATACCGCAAGCGTCCAGATCAAGCCAAAACCCGGAGCGGATATCACCAAAGTCCTTTTTGCAGAATTTAAGTGGATAGAATAAACAATTCAAATACTGAATACGATGATAAAAGCCAATAGAAATGACAAAATATGAGGATGATAAAATGAATAAAAAATTGTTATTGTCAATAATACTTTTAAGTAGTGCGAAGGGTTTTTGTCAAGACATGGATGCTTTGTGGGATTCTCAAACGGCGAATCTTCGTGCAGGGGATGCCGTACGAGGGCAGCTTTTTGCTGAAGGTAATTATGCCATGTTTATTCATTGGGGAGTCTATTCTCAGCTGGCTAACCAAGTCGATGGAAAAACGTACTATGGGATCGGCGAATGGATCATGAATCGAAATATGGCAGATATTCCGGTTCTAAAATACCAAAATATAGCAGAAAGCTTTAATCCGGTGAACTTTGATGCAATGGAAATTGCTCAACTGGCCAAAGATGCCGGCATGAAATACATTATTATCACGAGTAAACACCATGATGGTTTTGCTATGTACCATTCAACTGTAAATAAGTTTAATATTGTGGATGCCACTCCATTCGGTCGAGATCCCATGAAAGAATTGTCAGAGGCCTGCCGGAAATTGGAACTTGGATTCGGTTTTTACTATTCACATAACCAGGACTGGACTTTCCCAGGCGGGGGCAACGGACCCCAGACAGATGCACAAGGTAATCCGGCAACATTTGATGATTATTTCCAGAAAAAATGTCTGCCGCAAGTCAAAGAGATCACCAGCGAGTATGGATCTATTACCCTGGTATGGTTTGATACTCCTGGTAACATGCCCAAACAGTATGTGGAGCAGTTGGTGTCGGTTGTACGAAAGAATCAATCGAATGCAATGGTGTCTGGCCGCGCTGGTCATGACTTGGGAGATTACCAAACACTGGGAGATATGGAACTGCCTGCTAAAAATGTGGAAGGTTTATGGGAAGCAGTCGATACCACAAATGACTCCTGGGGGTATGCCTGGTATGATGAGAACTGGAAAAGCCCCAGAGAGATTCTGGAAAGACTGATTACCTGCATAGCTCGCGGAGGCACCTATATGCTCAACATCGGTCCTCGCGGTGACGGTACCGTCCCGGACCGTGCCGCCCGGTCTCTTCGAGATGCGGGAAAATGGATTCAAAAATATCCTCAAGTCATTTACGGAACAGAAGCTTCTCCCTGGAAGCACGCGATGCCCTGGGGCGATGCAACGGTCAGTGGAAACACGATCTACTTATCGGTATTTCAATGGCCGGCTGGAGGCAGTCTCTGCCTGCCTGGATTAAAATCAGAAATTCGAAAAGCGACGCTGCTTGGGAGAAAGCAGGACCAGAACCTCAAATGCAGAAAGATTAGTAGTTGGATCAGGATTGAGATACCGGACCGTGCTCCAGACCCTTATGTTTCGGTGATTGAACTTGAATTGGACGCAGCACCGCAGGCAGATGATTGCTGGGGTATTGATCCCGCTGTTGAAACGGAGATATTTGTGGACTTTGCCGCCGTTCAGGGCGCCAAGGTGGAAAAGAAAGGCTGGATGGAAAAATTTGGTGAATGGAAGCATATCCTGCAGGTGATGGATTGGCAGCCGGGTGGCAAGGTGACCTGGGAGGTCGACGTCCTGGAGCCGGGTGATTACCAGATCGACCTAACGTATGCCGGCCGAGGCCGTCTGGTCTGGCAGGTGGCGGTTGAGGGGGGCGAAGTAATCCGCAATCAGCAGAATTCCTCACATAATTATCAGCGTTTTCCGATCGGCTGGCTAAACTTTCCGCAAAGAGGCCGATATAAGGTAAGTGTTTCCTGTAGCGAAGGCGATGTAAGCGGCGCTAGCCTGAAAGCGATTCATTTTAAGCCGGTCCTATGAATTGTCCGGCCCCCTTTTCGAAAAACACACTAGGAGAGATGAAAGGACTATTTAAATGGCAAAAAGAAGCTGTTTATGCGAAGTGCTGATGCTATCACTTCTGGTCAGATGCTGTGCGGCTGATTCCCTGCCGCCTTTGAAGGCAATATAGATACATCCAACCAGCAAAAAAATAATGTCTTTCACCAAAAAAATTAAGAGAATTTAAAAGTATTTTGAAAAATTTAATGGGATAAATTATGGAGTACGGCAGTCATATTATAAATTAAGCTTGTGAAATGCAGTGCAATAAAAGGTTGCTATTTCACAATAATAATGCACTTGTTGTAATTCCTATCATATTACTATGTAAAGACTTATAAGTCATACAGGATTGATTATTCAATCAAGTCCTGTGTAATAAGATTATTCAACCTCTTATATAATATATACTTACGCTAATCCTTCCTGGATAGAAATTGAATCATCCGCACAGTCGTGACCTATTGAATCACATTACCTTATCCGGTAATATACTGATTAAATGCTCTATTGTGGATGCAAATGTTGTGAAACTGTTAGTCTCTGAAATGGGGGCTTTCTGGGTAAGAATCATAGACGGATGAATGATCGAATAATCCTGCCGGTGTGGAAAAAATTATCCCTGCATTTTCTATTAATATTTATTACGGGGTATGGTATAGCCATTATGTCATCTCGCACATTTGGTCAACCGATCACTTCAGATAAACAGTCTGTGATTGCCGTACAGCGATGTGGGATGATGGGCACCAATGTGATCATCAAGGTCCAAACCGAGGAATCCGAACTGGAAAAAGCCCACGCCGCCATCGAAAAAGCCATTACTCGGATGCAAAATCTGATTGAGATTGTCAACGCCCGAGATCCCAACAGTGAAGTTTCATATCTGAATCAAAATGCGGGCAATGTGCCTGTTCATATCCATGCTGAACTGATGCAGATATTGCAGACATCTCGAGATGTTTCGGTCGCTTCAGAGGGTGCATTTGATATCACTTTTTATGCGGTCGGGCAACTCTGGAAATTGCGTCCGGTTTTGCCTGAAATTCCAACCGATGAAGCGATTGCCTCAGCACTATTGTGTGTGGGCTATCAAAAAATGATTTTGAATCCTGATGCCATGACCGCTTTTCTGAATAAAGAAGGAATGCGGATAGAACTGGGAGCGATTGCCAAAGGGGCTGTTGTTGACGAAGCAGCTCAAAGTCTGCGTGATGACGGTTTTACGAATTACCTGATTAATGCCGGAGGTGATTTATACGTTACCTGTCCGACGGGATCCCCCGGATGGAATGTTGGCTTGACCAATCCGGTTGATCCGAGGGGGCCGGTGCTTGTGACGATTGAGATGCATCGCGGCTCGATTGTCACTTCCGGCAATTATGAAAAAATGGTGGAGATTAATGGCAAACGCTATCACCATATTATCGATCCTCGCACCGGCAGGCCGGCAGATCGCTGCATCAGTGTTACTGTCATTGCCGATAATGCTATGCTTGCAGATGCATACGCGACGGCTTTTTTTGTTATGGGGCCGGAAAAGGGGATGAAATTATGTGAAAGCCTGACGGGTATTGAGGCATTCTTTATCGATAAAGAGTTGAAAACATCCTGTTCTTCGGGCTTTCCGGCCAAAGAACTGCTGAATGTTGAAATCAAAAATAAAGACCAATAGGGTCGCCTGTTAATGATCCCGTAAAAAGGATGTTAAATTCCGAAAATGGGAAAGGAATAAGACCATGATGATTTCTCGGCGTGATTTTTTGAAATATTGTACGGCAACAGCGGCGGCGTTGGGATTGGGAGCAGGTCAACTGCAGCAGCTTGAGGCGGCGCTGGCAGAAGACGGAGCGCCAACACTGATCTGGCTGCATGGCAGCGGCTGTCAGGGAGACTCGGTCTCTTTTCTGAATCTGTTTGCCAATCTTGCCCCGGTTGGCGATGTAACCCTGGCCGATGTCCTGATCAGTCATGTGAACCTGGCCTATCATACTGTGGTAATGTCTTCGGCGGGTGAAACCGCAGTGACTATGGCTCGGCAGGCCCAGCGTAAAGGCGGTTATGTGCTGGTTCTGGAAGGGGCTGTACCGACAGCATTCGGGGGGCGTGCCTGCATGATCTGGTCAGAGAACGACCAGCCAATGACTTACCAGCAGGCTATCCATGAACTGGCCGAAGGGGCAGCTGCAATTGTGTGCGTGGGAACCTGTGCCTGCTACGGTGGAATTCCTGCATCGGGTCCGGATCCTGTTGAAGGCAATCCGACTCAGGCCATCAGTTGTCCGGATGCGATCAAAGCTGACTTTCCTTCCAAGACGACGATTAATATTCCCGGATGCCCGTCACACCCGGCCTGGGTGGCCTGGGCTGTGGTACAGTTGATCCTGGGCAATAGTCCCGAACTGGATCCTTATGGCCGGCCGGTTGCTTTATTCGGCAACAAGGATGCAGATCCGCATGCCGGCAATATTCACGAAAATTGTCCCCGGAATGTCAATCTCGGAGGCGGCAACAGTCATGCGACGACCTTTGGTCAGGATGGCAAATGTCTTGAACAACTGGGATGTCGGGGACCGAGTACATTTTCAGATTGTCCCAGCAGGCGCTGGAATAATGGCGAAACAGGTCCTGCCAACTGGTGTGTGGATTGCAATGGGATGTGTATCGGGTGTGTGGAACCCGACTTCCCGGGCGGCGATTTTTACGCGTAAATATAAGATGTATCACGCAATCGTATAAAATGGATGTGAATTGCGGACAGGAGATTAATCAATGAGAATCACAGCGGCTTTTGACCCGGTAACACGGATTGAGGGACACCTCAATATTACGATTTCAATCGACCGGGTAAACGGCGTTCAACAGGTTGTGGATGTCAAGGCAACCGGCGGTCTTTTCCGGGGATTTGAAAAACAGCTGATTGGACGCGATCCCCGGGATGCTCAGCATATCACCGAACGCATTTGCGGTGTATGTCCTGTGGCACATGGCATGGCAGCCGTAAAGAATCTGGATGGTGCGTTTGGGGTATCGGCTCCGGATAACGGCCGTATCATGCGGAATCTGGTTAACGGTTCGAATTTTGTTGAATCGCATATTCTGCATTTTTATCTTTTATCAGTTCCGGATTTCATTGAAGGACCTGCAATGCCGCCATGGCAGGCCGACTGGAAGGTTGACCGTCGTCTGGACAAAACGGCCAGCGGAAGCCTCTTAAATCATTATATTCAGGCCTTGACCATGCGTCGCAAAGCTGACCAGATGACGGCTTTATTTGGCGGCAAGGTGCCTCATCCGCCGGCGTATATTGTTGGCGGTTTTACCTGTACTCCAAGGCAGGAACGGATCGACCAGTTTAATGCATTTCTGGATGAACTGATTCCTTTTATCCGGGATGTTTATATTCCTGATGTGGAAATTCTGGCTGCCCATTATGAAGATTATTACACGATTGGTCGAGGGTATGGAAATCTGCTGGCATTTGGTGTTTTTGAATTGGATGCTGCCGGAACCAATCGATTACTTGCCCGCGGACATGCGGTGAATGGTTCACGAACGATTCAGCCTCTTGATGTCGGATTGATTACTGAGCATGTATCGCATTCCTGGTTCCAGAACGGTACCGAGGCCAACCCCTCGGCCGGCAAAACGATACCGGAAAATCCCAAAAACGGGGCTTACTCCTGGCTGAAGGCACCGCGTTATCAGCAATTGCCGTATGAGGTGGGACCGCTGGCCCGAATGTGGATTAATGGGGATTATCAAAACGGCATTTCCGTAATGGACCGTCACTTATCCCGCGCCAGAGAGGCCCTGAAGGTTGCCGAAGCCATGCGGACCTGGGTCAATCAGCTTGACCCGGCCGGTCCGGTTTATAATCCATCCTCGGTGCCGCAAACAGCCGATTCCTATGGGCTGACCGAAGCGCCGCGAGGTGCCCTGGGCCACTGGCTGGAAATTACCGGTGGGAAACTGTCCCGGTATCAGGTGATTTCTCCAACGACCTGGAATTGCAGTCCGCGGGATGATGCGGGGAAACTGGGTCCCATTGAACAGGCTCTGCTTGGCACCGCAGTGGAAAATTCGGACCAGCCGATTGAAGTGATGCGGATTATTCATTCGTTTGATCCGTGTCTGGATTGTGCAACCCACATTATACGTCCGGGCCAGAAGGCCAAATTAATTCATTTGGGTATGTAAATGAACGTTTTGCCTGAAAAACCTGTCATCACCGTCATCGGGCTTGGCAATGAGCTGATGACCGACGATGGACTTGGAGTTCATGCAATACGCCTGTTTCAACAGGAACGGTTGCACGACGAGGTCCAGGCAATTGAAGTCGGAGCCGCTGTAATCCATTTTCAAGATATGTTTGAACAGTCCGATATCATTATTGCCCTTGATGCGATCTGTGCCGGAGGGACTGCGGGTCAGATGTATTGCCTGGATGGTGAAGATGCCCTGGCCGGCGGTATTCATTCCCTGCATGATTTGGGAATTGCAGGCGTGTGTCGGCTGATTCCAGAAGCACGGAGGCCCAGACTGATTATTCTGGGTGCGGAACCTGGTCTGATTGATTATGGAACAGCATTGTCACCGGCCTTGCAGGCAATTATTCCTCAACTGGTACAGGCGGTAAAAGAAGTTATACAAAAACTGAAGAATGCGGTTACCCGCATATCTATCGATGATCTTTTTTCAGTACGGATATAACGGAAAACAGAAAAAATAAGGATACGAATATGGGATTCGATTTACGATCTGCCATGAAAAACGTCGGAATGATTCTGTTTGTACTTCCATGGATGTGTACCTTTTCTGGAGTGGTGCAGGCCGCCGACACCTTGAACATCAGGTTTACGCCGACGGATGCCGGCGGTTCATACGGCGATAAGTATGTTCAGGCGGTCTGGCTTACCAATACCAGCGGCCAGCGTATTTGTACCGTGGGAACCGGCGGCGGCAAGGTTGCCCTGTGGGCGTATACGCGGTACAGCAGTGTCTATACCTGGTACAATAACAATCCCACCTATCGTGATGCCGACCGAACGGATCGCACCGGCGCCACTCAGACCGGTTATCGGGAATATAACATCAGTTGGGACTGGAAAAAGTACAATACCGCAGATTCGGATGGCACCGTAGTTCCGGATGGCAATTATAAGCTTGAATTTGAGTGTTCCAATGGGAATGGCAGTGCTGCCCTGAATCGTGCGACAGTGGCCATTACCAAGGGAAGAACGGCATGGGTATTAACACCTCCTAATGGCGATTTTCTCAATGTCCGTGTCGAATATACGCCTTCCGGCCTGTCCGTATCCAATAGCGGCGTGACCAATGTCACCAGCTCCTCTGCCCGATTGAATGGAGAATTGACAGATACGGGAGGTGAGAATCCCAGCATTTTTGTATATTGGGGAAAGACCGACGGGGGAACTACGCCCGGCAATTGGGAACATGCGGTTAATCTCGGTGTTCTGGGGCAGGGGACCTTTTATACGGATATCTCAGGATTAACCTCTGGAACGACCTATTATTATCGCTGTCGTGCGGTGAATTCCCTCAAGGATGTATGGGCATCTGCGACCGTGAGTTTTGATGCTGTCAATGCCTATACCATCTTCAAAAAGGGTGATACTTGGAAATACTTCAAGGGCTATTCAACACCGACCAATTGGAATGGACTGGGCTTTGCTGACAGCAGCTGGCTTTCGGGGGCGACTGGCATTGGATATGGCGATAGCGATGATGCCACAGTTCTGAGCGATATGCAGAATAATTATACCACAGTTTATATGCGGTATTCATTTATGGTCGATTTGCTTTCCGACGTAACTGCGCTGACTTTTACCGTAGATTATGACGATGGTTTTGTGGCATTTATCAATGGTCAGGAGGTGACCCGACGCGGGGTTGCCTCAGGTCAGAACAAAGATACCTCGGCAGCGGATCATGAAGCTTCGGCCGGTTCTGGCGGCAATCCTCCGGAAACGATAGATTTATCGTCGCACATTTCCAAACTGGTTGCCGGAAGCAACGTGTTTGCGATTGAAGTCCATAATGCCGGGATTGGCAGTTCAGATTTATCGATGATCCCTTCACTGGTTATGATTGGCGGAATGCTTCCGCCCCGGAGTGATATTCAGCTCAACAGAAACAGCCTTAATTTTGGTCAGGTCGATACGGGGCAAACGGTGAGCCTGAATCTGAATATCACCAATACCGGAACTTTGCCTCTGGAGATTAAATCGCTGTCTTTTACCGGACTTTTGGCCGACTCATTCAGTATCGTTTCTCCTGTTGTACTTCCTGTGACGATTGCTCCCTCTGGAAGTCAGGCGGTTACTGTACGATATAGTCCTGCCGGCCCCGGAGACTGTCAATACACCTATCTTGTTATTGGCAGTAATGATCCGGATGAATCTGTAGTCTCCGTGGAACTGAGGGCGGAAAGCGGGCCATCGGCATTGCATTCACTTCGTCAGGCCGGCAGTGTCGGGGGGGTGTCCAGAGCGGTGGCCGGATATGGAGACAAGCTCCTGCTTGCCCAGGGCGCAACCCTGGCGGTGATGGATAAATCGAATCCTGCGAAACCCGTTATGTTAAAACAGACTCGACTGTCCAATCGAATTGAGGCCATTGCAGTCAAGAATGATATAGCCTATGTAGCCGCAGGAGCTTCGGGGTTATTGGTTGTAGATTTAAATGTGATCCCTTCTATAATCGATCCACTGCAATATGATACATCCGGCCACGCCTACGATGTCGCCTGCCAGGGCGACCGGTTGTGTGTGGCCGATGGACTGGGCGGGATGCAGCTGTATGATGTGTCCGTGCCAGGCAAACCAGTTCTGCTGGGAACCTATCAAACAGGTGGCCCAGCCAGAGCGGTGAAGATATCCGGGACCAAGGCCTATGTCATGGATGAAAAAGCTATGACGGTGATCCCGCTGGAGACCTTGCCGCTGGCAGCCCAATATGTGTTTAAAGACATTGAATTTGGTCTGGCCCTTGAAATCTTAGAAAACACGGCCTATATCAGCGATACCGTAGGGAATTTATTTGTGGTTGATGTGTCCGGACCCCCTGTTTTGCAGGGAAAAATCCGGCCTCAGGCGGGAATGGTATCCGGGATAAGTATAGTTGATTCCCATGCCTATCTCGCGGCATCGGGTGGACTT
>DLFY01000270.1:0-10172 GCA_002482415.1 Phycisphaerales bacterium UBA7708 | reverse complement strand
GCAATCCGGCCTCGCTGGGTGTTGTTCCTGCATCCGGAGAACCCTGTGATGTTATCTCGCTCGGGACATCGCTTTATCTGGCAGAAGGAACGGGGGGGCTGCGAGTTTTGAGTCTTGCCAATCCTGCTATGCCGGAGGAGGTGGGGGAGTATGGAAATCACGCATTACCAGTCGCATTGGCGGGAACAAGCTCTGGGGAGATCTATAGTGCACAGGGGGCCGCAGGATTGAATACCCTGAATCTGTCTGATGCATTAAATCCAAAACAAATCAGTCTGTTGGGATCTCTGTCGAATGCAAGGGATGTTGCGGTGCATGGTGCGTATGCCTGTGTTGCCAGAGGGCAGGATGGGATGCAGATTGTTGATATCAGCAATCCGACTTCGCCTGTCTTGAAAGGGAGTTTCCCGACCGAAGGTTTCTGCAGCAGTGTGGCCTGCTTGGATAACATCGTCGTCTTTTCAGATGACAGGATGATTTATGCCGTGAATATTTCCCAGCCGGACTCCCCTGTCTTACTCAACCAGTGGACCAGCGGGGGCAGGATTTTTGATGTGGCAACCGATGGGATATATCTTTTTGCCGCAATTGGTGAAAAGGGTGTAGAGATATATAAATTGGATTCAGCCGTCGTTGCGGGATCCTATTCAACGGCAGGCACGGCACATGGCATAGCCTTATCCGGCAATACAGCATATATTGCCTGCGGACTCAAGGGATTGCAGATTCTGAATATCTCCTACCCATCATCTCCATCGTTGCTGGGGGCATTTGATACAATCGGCATCGCTATGGATGTAGCCCTTGCCGGTTCTCGTGTTTGTCTTGCCGAAGCAGGTTTTGGGATTACGATTGTTGATGCATCTGTACCGGCCAGTCCGATTCTGTATGCCAGATCTGCGCTGCCGAAAAATGCTATTGGTATCCTTTCGGCTGACTCGAGGGTCTTCGTGGCCGATGAACGAGGCGGCCTGGCGGTGCTTGCCGTCACAGCATTGCCGACTAATCCTGTCGGGGACATCAGTGGAGACTGGAATGTGGATATAGCTGACTTGGTTTCCATGGCCAATAACTGGCTGGCGGCAGAGACAGACTTAAATGTCTTACATGGGAACTTGTTTTATTATGATACCAGTGTTAATTTAAAGGATTTTTCTGTGCTGGCTTCACAGTGGCAGAATACCTCAGATTGGATGGAGGGTGTCAAGGCATATTGGAAATTGGATGAAATATCCGGGACATCCGCAGCAGACTCTTCCGGGAATGGGTATCATGGTACATTGATGAACATGTCGGATGCGGCCTGGGTTGCCGGCAAAAGAGGCAATGCCCTCAGTTTTGACGGCAGTAATGATTATGTTGTAATCCCCAATTATAAAGGCGTTACCGGCACAGCGGCACGTTCCTGTGGGGGATGGATCAAAACCACTAAGCTGTCAGGAGAGATTATGACTTGGGGAGCTGTTGATGCCGGGACGAAATGGGTTGTTCGGATCAATGATAACGGGACGTTACGAACCGAGGTTAGTTATGGGTATCTGTCAGGAGCTACGGTCTTGACAGATAATAATTGGCACCATATTGCAGTCGTACTGGCAGATGATGGAAGTCCTGACGTAGGTGAAATCCAGCTTTATGTCGATGGTCGGCTGGAGCCGATTATCGAGGTATCGATGCGTCAGATAAATACAGTGGCATCGCAGAATGTGCAGCTCGGTGCGTTTGCATCCTCGCCACGATATTTTCTGGGCTTGATGGATGATATCTGGATTTTTGATAAGGCTTTAACCGCGGAACAAATCCAGGCCATTATGACTCATAAATAGGAATGGATGGTTTTTCCTGAGGTATATTTCTATTTGTAACAAGGAAAAAATCGGTGGTCGATATATCAATTATGCATAATAACTCGATCACAGGCCTCCTATCCAGACTTACAAAAAGACTGGGACAATATTTCCCTGACCATAATTCAGAACAAACACATTTATCAGTCACAGTGGCAAGTTGAGAGTGGAGACCGGAAGATTTGGCAGATTTTATTGGTAAGTTCATCAATGTCTCAGCAATGGTGTAATTAATTATCTGTATCCGCCTTCATAAAGATTATTTCAATTGACGCCGGATTAAATCCAGTATATATTTTTGTTCATCTGGAGTCAACGTGTTCAACAGTTTTGTGACCTCTTGGAGCGTGTGCACCTTATCGTGCACCTTTTCAGAATTAAGATTTTTGCAAGTTGTTTCTGTATCAGGGTTTATGGAATTGTTCGAATCCTTGCGGGCCCAGTTTTATTTGATGCACAAACGCTGATTTTGCTCAAAAAATGAGATTTTTTTAACGATGCAAGGCAAAAACTATCTGCTCCGAATCACTCTGTGAAATTTCAATTTTTTCGTAGAACAGGGACAAAACAAGACACATCAACGAAAATGAGCACAATGCATAACCACGTCAATTCTCGATTTGGCGATGCCGGGAGTCAGGCAAAGTCTGTTTTTTCCAGTGTTAGAAAGGAATCAGAATAAGACTATGTCTGGAATGAATCAGATGTATATATGGGCGATACTGTGGACAGCCATTTTCAGTGTGCCGGCTCAGGCGGCATTTTCCCATCCGGGCCTGCTGCATAGTCAACAGCAATTGGATTTCATCAAAAGCAAAGTCGAAGCAGGCGAGCAGCCATGGCTGAGCGGCTATGAACAGCTCTGTAAGCACCCCCAGTCCAGTTACAGCTATGTGGTTAAAGGCGGCTATGCGCGGGTAGGGCGGGGCAGCCGACAGGGTGATAATGTACGCAAGGGCGAGTTCGATGCGGACTGCAATGCGGCTCATTACAATGCCCTGATGTGGGGTCTGGCCGGTGACAAGCGGCATGCGGACAAAGCCAAAGAGATTTTGAATGCCTATGCCTCCACGCTCAGGGAAATCGTCGGCACGGATAAGATTCTCATGGCATCATTGAACGGCGCCAAGCTGGTGTATGCAGCGGAATTGATTCGCCATACCGACGCGGGGTGGGACGCAGCCGACATCGACCGCTTCGAGCGTCTGCTGCTGGAGGTTGTTTATCCGGTCATCCGGGACTTTGCGGTGTTTGCCAATGGCAACTGGAGCACCGGCTGCGTCAAAACGACGATGGCCATCGGTGTTTTCTGTGACAATCAGGAAATTTTCGACCGTGCGGTGAATTGGTATCGTCATGGAACCGATAACGGTTCATTGACAAATTATATCATCAATGAAAATGGCCAGTGTCAGGAAAGCGGGCGTGACCAGCAGCATGCTCAGTTGGGGCTTGCCCATCTGGCAGAGGCCTGTGAGATGGCATGGAATCAGGGCCTTGACCTGTATGGGGCTTCGGACAATCGCCTGCTCAAGGGGTTTGAATATACTGCCCAATATAACCTCGGCTGCGAAGTGCCCTTTGTTCCCTGGCGGGATACCACCGGCAAGTATTACCATACGACTATCTCCGACGACGGACGCGGACGGCTGCGTCCGATCTGGGAGATGGTTTACAATCATTATCAGAACCGTAAGGGGATGGATTGTCCTTATACCAGGCTGGCCGCCCAAAAGAGTCGTCCCGAGGCCGCCGGCCCCCATGCCGACTGCTGCGGATTCGGAACCCTCTTGTTTTCACGGGATCCCCGTCATGCTCAACAGGATGGTCGTAATGGCTCGACAGGCCTTGAAAAGAAAGAGTAATCGATTCAAGCCTTTCAATTCACTACTCTGCACAATAGCGGAGCGATATGGAATCGGATTAAACAAATAAACAGGCAAGAAAGGTCCTATATGAAAAAGCAGCGAAATCGTGTTGCTGGAATCTGTATTTTGATGTTTGCAATACTGCTGTGTCGGACACCGGCATGGTGTCAGATCGACAGCCAGGTGAAATCCCCCGAGGGGCAGGTGGTGATTCAATTTAAACTGCAGGCAGGAGGAATCCCGACCTACAGGATTGACTATCTGGGCAAATCCCTCATACTCGAATCAAGAATGGGCTTTCAGGGGGACTTCAATCAGAATTTTGAAATTATCGACATCGCAATCAGTGCCCATGAGGGGCACTGGATCAATGCGTTCGGCGAGCGCCGGATCGTACCGGACAATTATCGTGAGCTGGTTATAAATCTTAAACATGGCTCGGGATGTCTGATGCAGATTCTTTTTCGGGCATACAATGAAGGGGCAGCTTTTCGATATTTCTTCCCAAAGCAGGAAAAGCAAACGTTTGTTTTTTCGGACGAAAGATCCGAATTTCGACTGCCGGAGGGCACCTGGGGGTATGAAGAGCAGGGTACTGAAGGGGAGTATCAGCGGTCGAAAATTGCCGATATCAAGCCTTATTGTGAGCGTCCGCTGACACTGGAATATGCCGATGGATTCTGGGCCTCGCTGGCGGAGGCTGCCAATACGGATTATCCCCGGATGCTGCTGTCGCCGCTGGAAGGAGTACCGGGAGCGCTGGTCAGTGAACTGGGCGGACGTACCTCCAATACATCCCGACCCAGTCAGCGGCATGATTCGACCATTACCCTCCAAGCGGGTCAGGGCACACCCTGGCGCATGTTCATAGCAGGCAAACGCCCGGGCGACCTGCTGGAACGCAACTATCTGATGCTGAATCTCAATCCGCCGAGTGTACTGAAGGATACGTCCTGGATTAAGCCGGGTAAAGTAATGCGGGATACCACGCTGACGACGGCCAACTCGAAGGCCATCATTGACTTTGCGGCTGTCGGCGGTCTGCAATATGTACTCCTGGATGCTGGCTGGTACGGATCCGAAGATACGAAAAACGGCGACGCAACTACCGCCCGAAAGGAGGCTCTGGATATTCCGGAGATCATCCGTTACGGACGCCAGAAAAATGTGGGACTGATTGTTTATGTTGACCGGCGCCAGATTAAAACACAGCGTGATGTCCTGTTTCCGCTATACGAGCAGTGGGGGGTCAAAGGCGTCAAGATTGGCTTTATCGATGTGGGGCCGCAACAGGAAAGCCTCTGGACCACTGAAACCATCGCCCGAGCGGCTGATCATCATCTCATGCTCAATATCCATGATGGCTACCGGGCAACCGGCAATAACCGCACATATCCCAACCTGATGACGGTGGAGGGGATTCGGGGCAATGAGCACATGCCGACGCCGGAGCATAACTGCACCCTGCCGTTTACACGGTACATTGCAGGCATTGGTGACTATACCGTCTGCTATTATGACAGCCGCCTCAAGACCACGCATGCCCACCAACTGGCGATGGCGGTGGTGTCGTTCAGTCCGCTGCAATGGATTTATTGGTATGACAAACCCGCTATGTACAGGGACGAACCGGAGGTGGAGTTTTTCCGCCAGGTGCCGACGGTCTGGGATGAAACGAAGGTCATTGGGGGCGAGATTGGCACATTTGCGATAATCGCACGCCGCAGTGGCGACCAGTGGTTCATCGGCACGATTAATAACTCGCAGCCTCGCCAGTTGCAGATACCGCTGGATTTTCTGGATAAAGACACGAAGTACACCGCCAGCATCTATTCAGACGACCAGGCAGTCCAGACGAAGACTAAGGTCGGTATCGACAAACGCCCGGTAGATTCCAAGACCGTTCTGGACGTGCCGCTTCTGACCGGCGGCGGACAGGCCGTCTGGATCCAACCTGTACAATAACCAAATATTTTTTCACTGAGCTTGCATAATCGTAGCCCTTTGAATACAATCTGTCTTATTGTATTCAATCTAAGGAGTTTAAAATGCACAGAACGTTAACTTTATGCCTGTGGTCTTTAACAATCCTGACCAGTCTGATTTCTATTGATGCCCGTAGTGCAGAGGGTGACCAGTTCCTCGATGGAATTGGTGAGACCGCCTTGATTGCCCGCTACCTGTTCAACGGGAATGTCGAAGATCGGTCCCGCAACAGTTTTCATGCCGCCTTGCATGGCCGGCCGGCCGCTTTTGTGGACGATGAGCAGTTCGGCAAAGTCCTGTCGCTGCCGGGGGGGGCGAATGGTGCTTACGTCCAGATTCCCGGCCAGGCTCTGGTGGACATCGAAAATCTCAGCGTTACCGGCTGGATACAAGTCCGGGACACGGCTCCGTGGCAGCGTTTCTTTGATCTGGGGCAGGGTACAGACCGCTATCTTTACTGTACACCGGTCGGTGAGGAAAGGTCCAGCGGCTGTCGTGTCCGCATGACGGCCCGGGGGTATGACCAGGAGACCGGGCCTGCTGCGTTTCGCGTCTCCGAAGGCCAGTGGGTGCATCTGGCGACTGTGCTGGATGCTGCCCGGAAAACACTGAGTCTTTATGTCAACGGTGTTCGTGTGGGTCAGAGTGCCGACGTGCCATGGTCGCTGGCCGACATTCTGAATCAGGATAATCCTGCGGCAAACAGGCTGTATATTGGCAAGTCCTCATTTGATGGCGACGCTTATTTTAGCGGCAAATTATACGATGTTCGCTTCTACAGCATCGCACTGACCGATGTTCAGGTCGCTGTGATTCACCACAATGCAATTTCGGATGAAGATATGGCAGTTACAGAAAACAAAACCGAAAAAAAATCGGAAACACAGCAGGAACAGGGGGGCCGTATTCTGGTGAAAGGATTGACCGGCGTGCAGGATGTCGCAGTAGAAACGACCGTAGGACATCTGCCGCATCTGCCTTATACCATCCCGGGAACCTATCGTGATAATGCCCCGGGGCCTCAGGTCCGTGTCATCTGGCCGGCCCCGACGGACAACAGCGATGTATTGAAACCCGGAACCTATACGGTAACCGGAACGGTTCCCGGCACACCGTATAAACCCAAAGCGACTGTCACCGTGCTGGCGGAGTCTGTCGACAGGCCGGCTGCAAAACTTGCCTTGAAGACGTTTGCTCTGGGACAGGTTGCACTGGATTACGACAAACAAGGGCGAGAGACTCCATTTATCAAAAATCGAAATAAATTCATTCAGGGCCTGGCCAAGACTGACCCTGATACCTTTCTTTATAATTTCCGGGATGCCTTCGGCCAGAAACAGCCCAATGGCGTCCGTTCGTTAGGGGGGTGGGACAGTCAGACTACTCGCTTGCGGGGTCACGCCACCGGCCACTATCTGACTGCGATTGCTCAGGCCTATGCCAGCACGACCTATGATGCGGATTTGCACGCCAATTTCGCACAAAAGATGGATTATATGATTAATGTCCTGTTTGACCTGTCGCAAAAATCCGGCAAACCTGCGACTGACGGCGGCCCATGCAATGCCGATCCGACTGCCGTACCGCCCGGGTCGGGCAAAAACGGCTATGATTCGGACTTGAGCCGCGAGGGCATTCGCACGGACTACTGGAATTGGGGAGAAGGCTTCATCAGCGGTTATCCGCCGGACCAGTTCATTATGCTGGAGCAGGGGGCCAGCTATGGCGGCCGCAACAATCAGATTTGGGCACCCTATTACACTCTGCACAAAATCCTGGCCGGGCTGATGGACTGCTACGAAGTCGGCGGCAATCCCAAAGCCCTGGACATCGCCAAAGGCATGGGAATCTGGGTGTATAAGCGTCTCAAGGTGCTGCCTGCGGAAACCCGTATCCAGATGTGGAACCGCTACATTGCCGGCGAATACGGCGGGATGAACGAGGCGATGGCCCGGCTGCATCTGCTGACCGGCGACAAGCGTTTTCTGGAATGTGCCCAGTTGTTCGATAATACGAATTTCTTCTTTGGCAATGCGGCACACGAGCATGGTCTGGCGAAAAATGTCGATACCCTCCGCGGCAAGCACGCCAATCAGCATATCCCGCAGATTATCGGCTCGCTGGAGACCTATCTGGGGACGCAGGATGCCGTGTATTACCGGGTGGCACAGAATTTCTGGGACATCTGCACGCACTGTTACATGTACTCCATCGGCGGTGTGGCGGGGGCCAGGAATCCCAATAATGCCGAGTGCTTTACAGCCCAGCCCGACAGCCTGTTTACTAATGGATTTTCTGAAGGCGGACAGAACGAGACCTGTGCGACGTATAACCTGCTCAAGCTCAGCCGTCAGTTGTTTATGTTCGAGCAGGATGCCAGATATATGGATTACTACGAGCAGGCCCTGTACAATCATATTCTGGCCTCGGTGGATGAGGATAATCCCGGCAATACCTACCATGTTCCGCTCAATCCGGGGGCACGCAAAAGCTTCGGCAATGCCCGTATGGATGGATTTACCTGCTGCAATGGGACGGCCCTGGAAAGCAGCACCAAGCTTCAGGATTCCATCTATTTCAGGGCGGCTGACGACAGTGGATTATATGTCAATCTGTATGTGCCCTCGACTCTGACCTGGGCTGACAAGCAGGTGACGGTGAAGCAATCGACGAATTTCCCCTACTCGGATACCACCACCCTGACACTGTCCGGCGGCGGGACCTTTGCGGTTTATGTGCGTGTCCCGAAATGGGCCGCGCAGGGCTTCATCGTTACGATTAACGGCAAACCGCAGTCTGTCAATGCTGCCCCGGGAACCTATCTAAACCTGGGCCGGAACTGGAAGGATGGCGATACCATCGACTTAAAGATGCCGATGCATTTCCATCTTGTATCGGTGATGGATCAGCCCAATATTGCCAGTATTTTTTACGGGCCGATTCTGCTGGCTGCCGAAGAACCCGCTTCACTTACGTCCTGGCGCAAGGTGACGCTCAATGCCGAAGATATCAGTAAGTCCTTCACCGGCGACCCGGGTACCCTGCGGTACAGTGCCGGTGGCGTGAATTTCAAACCCTTCTATGAAACGTACAGCCGCCATTCGGTCTATCTGGATATTACTCTGGAATAAGGAATCTGTTTATGATGTACTCTGTCGGCTGGAACGAGCCTGTCATGAAAATGCTATGCGCAATCGTATATTCAAAACGCAGCCATTTGGCCCTTGGATTATTTTGGGTACTGCTCGGCGCGGTCGGCTGCATGAATTCTCAGGAGTCTCAGATGCAAACATTTATTGATCGTCATGTTCAGACGCTGGAGCCGCTGAATACCGCCATGGGGCGGGCTTCCTATACCGCGGAGGTGACAGGCAATCCGGAAGACTTTGACAAGGTTCGGCAATACCGGCTTCAAATCAACCGGTTGTTTCTGAATCAGCAGAATTATGCGTTTCTCCGTCAGATGAAAGACTCCGGCAAAGTGCAGGACCTTCGTCTGGCCCGCCAGCTTGACCTGCTGTTAATCGATTTTTTACGCAGCCGGATGGACCCGGCTTTGCTGGAATCCAGCATCCAGCTTCAGACCCGGATTACCGAACGCTATAATAATTACCGGGGCAGCATCGACGGCAAGCCGATGCAGATGGCGGATATTTATGATATTCTGACGAGCCAAAAAGATGTCGCATTGCGAAAAAAGGCATGGCAGGCGTCCCGGGAGGTGGGGACCGTTGTCGTCGAGGATTATCTTCGGCTGGTCCGGATGCGCAATACACTGGCGCAGGGAATCGGGTATCCGAATTTTCATACCTATTCGCTGTTTGCCAGTGAGCAATCGGTGGAGGAGTTGGATGCACTGCTGGGGGAACTGGACCGCCTGACGGCCGAACCATTTGCCCGCCTCAAATCGGAACTGGATGCCATTCTGGCCGGGCAGTACGGCATCACTCCTGCCGAACTTCGCCCCTGGCATTATCACGATCCCTTTTTTCAGCGTACCCCGTTTGTGTATGAAACGAATTTAGACCAGTACTATGCAGGTCATGATGTGGTCAAACTCAGTGCCGATTATTTTGCCGGTGTGGACCTTCCGGTTGAAGACATTATCGCCCGCAGCGACCTGTATGAAAAGGCCGGCAAAAATCCGCATGCCTTTGCGACGAATATTGACCGCCGCGGCGATGTCCGCATTCTGACCAATACAACCAATACGGAGCGGTGGATGGAAACCATGCTGCACGAACTGGGGCATGCGGTGTATGCCAAATATCACGATGCACAGGAACCGTATCTGCTGCGAGATGCGTCGCATGCATTTACCACCGAAGCCGTGGCCATGTTTTTCGGACGGCTCTCACGAAACGCCGCCTGGATGCAGGGGATGCTTGGCCTGACCGACCTCCAGCGAGACCAATTGCAGCCGATTGCATTCAAGTATCTTCAGTTTCAACAGGTCCTGTTTGCGCGCTGG
>DLFY01000119.1:8825-10298 GCA_002482415.1 Phycisphaerales bacterium UBA7708 | reverse complement strand
AGGCTGACTGGATCGGGTGGAGCGAATCCCTCAAGCCCAATAGCTGGCTGTGTTACCGTACCCACATCCATCTTGAAAAAACCCCGCAAAAAGCCGTCGCCTCGATTGCCTGCGACAGCAAATACTGGCTATGGATTAACGGCCAGATGGCCGTGTTTGAAGGCCAGCTCAAACGCGGGCCTTNNCTTCGCCGGAGAACACTTATTACGATGAAGTCGATCTGGCAAAGTATTTGAAAGCCGGGGATAATACCATCGCCGTTCTGGTCTGGTACTGGGGCAAGCATGGTTTTTCTCATAATAACAGCGGCAGGGCGGGCCTGGTTTTCGATTCATCCGTGGACGGCAAGCGATTTGCATCGGGAAGCGACTGGAAGATTCGTCTGCATCCGGCCTATGGCCAGACCGAGCCGCCCCATCCCAATTATCGACTGCCGGAGGGAAATATCCAGTTTGATGCCCGGCAGGATTTAGATGACTGGCAGGGCACCGAGTACGATGATTCCGCCTGGTCAAAAGCAACCGCATTTGGCAAGCCTCCCGTAGCGCCATGGAATACTCTGGAAAAAAGGCCGCTTTTGCAATGGAAAAATTCAGGATTGGTGGAGTATGTCAACGTCAAAGAACAAACCGGGGAAAATGGCCGAAGGATATTTATTGGCAAACTGCCATATAATGCCCAGGTTACACCATATCTCAAAGTAAAAGCCCCTGCCGGTAAATCCATCGAAATCAAGACGGATGATTATATCGTCAGCGGCGTTCCCAGCGTGCGGGCAGTATATGTCACCAAAGAAGGTGTTCAGGAATACGAATCACTCGGCTGGATGAACGGCCATGATGTACGTTATTCTGTTCCCGAAGGCGTCGAGGTACTGGCCCTGAAATACCGTGAAACCGGCTATAACGCTGAGTTTGCCGGCAGTTTCCACTGCGATGATAAAGCATTGAATACCCTGTGGGAAAAAGCCCGGCGAACGTTATATATCACCATGCGTGATACATATATGGATTGCCCGGATCGTGAACGTGCCCAGTGGATTGGAGATGCAGTCAATGAAATCGGCGAGGCATTTTATGTCTTTGATGCAGTCCACGGCCCGCAATTGGCGCGCAAGTGTATCCATGAACTGGTCCGCTGGCAGCGTAAAGACAAAGTGTTTTACTCTCCATCCCCGGCCGGGATTCCGACTCCCGGAGCACCCGCCGAAGATGGCTCATGGGATAAAGAACTGCCCATGCAGAGCCTTGCCTGTGCCGGCTGGTACGGAATCTGGACTTATTACTGGTACACAGGTGACAAACAAACCATTGCGGAAATATACCCGCAGGTGAAAGACTATCTCAATCTTTGGAAATTCGATAATAACGGGCTGGTGGTCCATCGCGGCGGTGAATGGGACTGGGTGGACTGGGGAACCAATATCGATGTTGCAGTCATTGAAAATGCCTGGTTCTATCTGGCAATGAAATC
>DLFY01000119.1:0-8806 GCA_002482415.1 Phycisphaerales bacterium UBA7708 | reverse complement strand
CAGATGTGCCGGGGTATCAGAAAAAAATGGAGCGGATTGCATCATATTATAATAAAACGTTCTGGCAGGGGGATTGCTACCGGACTCCGGGTTATCAGGGCCAAACCGACGACCGTGCCCAGGCTATGGCCGTTGTTGCGGGTCTGGCGGAACCTGGTTATTATCCAGCCATACAAAAGGTACTGAAAACAGAATATCATGCCAGCCCCTATATGGAAAAATATGTGCTTGAGGGGCTTTGCCTGATGAATGCTCCCGAGCAGGCCCTCGAAAGAATGAAATTACGTTATGATAAGCAGATCGCAAGCGAGTTATCCACGCTTTGGGAAGGCTGGGAGATTGAAGGCGGCAGCTATAATCATGGATGGTCAGGCGGGCCGCTCACAATTCTTAGCCAGTATATGGCTGGCATTTCGCCTCTCAAAACCGGCTTCGCAGAGGTTTCGATTCTGCCGCAGATGGGCGATCTTCGGGAAATTATGTCCGTAGTTTCGTTACCGCAGGGACTCATGGATTTAAAACTGAAGCGAAGTGAAAACCGTTTTCAAATGAATCTGAAAACACCTGTTAAAGCATTGATTGGTATTCCTAAAAGAGGGACAGATGTGTCATTGATTAACGTAAATAACACGCCTGTCTACAAAGAGAAAAAAAGTATGGCTGGCGAATCCGGCAAAATTGAGTTTATAGGGGAAGATGAACACTGGATTCGTTTTGCCGTAGAAAGTGGAGAATGGAATTGTTCTGCCGATATCGCTCAATAATAGTATAAATGGCAGGGGAGTTAGATATGGAAAACTCAGCACAATCGCTATCAGCCAGGGAATGTGTCCCATGTAAATCGGGCGGCAGCCCCCTGCCAGATAATTTAATTAAAGAGCTGTTATGTCGCCTGAGTAATGAATGGATAGTCGAAAATGGCCGGCTTCGCAAAACCTATCGTTTTAAGAACTTTGCCCAGGCTTTAGCTTTCACAAACAAAGTCGGCATGTTGGCCGAACAGCAGCAACACCATCCAGACATCTTCCTGAGTTGGGGGAAAGTCACCATTGAATTGTACACGCATAAGATTAAAGGTCTGCATGAAAATGATTTCATTCTTGCCGCTAAAGTGGATGCCTTGGATATGTCAGTTTAAAATCATGCCTTGGAGCCTGTATAAGCCTTTAAAAGCCCAAATCCGGCCTAAATCAGCCTTAGTTAAGGCCTGAAAAACAAAATCTATATAGTCCTATAATGTATCTTATGTTGCATTCGTAGATTTAAGGGATTGCCATGAATAACATATGGATATTTATAGACTTATGGCGCTATGTCTCATTACAATACATCATTCAGGTATTTGTGCGGATGTTTATTGTTCCTGTTGCGATATGCTCAGTGCCAGCATCGATGTCTGTTCAATGCGTGACCAGCTTGATAACGCCCTGTCGACGATGCCAAGGTTTTCCAGGACAACCTCGATATAATCCCGAGTATCTTCTGATGATAATCCGTGGAATGTATTATTGGTTTGAATATGCTGCATGGCCTTGGCAAACCTCGGCTTGTCACAGAATAATAATGCGGTCTGGTAATGCAGTTCCAGCATAGCCGACGGCAGCACGGTGCTTTCTTTGAGAATTCCAAAGGCTTCATCATTCTGGTCGATTTCACGTAGTGCAAGACAAAGCTTAATTCTGGACCGATAATGCGTAGAATTTACCGACAGGGCCCTTTGGAACCAATGAATTGCATCTTTAATCTGCCCGCGAATCATCAGCAAAACCCCATACTTATAATACAAATCCGCATTCGGGCCGGCACTGGACATCTTTTTACGCCATCCATTGATGAAGGTTTCAATGATATCATCCCGCGTTAGCGATTCGTCAGGCTGCACCTCTTCCTGATTCAGAGATGATTTGAGATGCAATGCCGCCGTTTCAGCAAATAAAAGGATACTGTTTTGATGAATGCTGGCCGCAAGCGATAAGGTCTGTTCGGACTCCAAAGATTGTCCTTCCAGATACTGTGCAATCGCAAGGCCTGCATACGCATCGATAATTTCATCATTGATTTCGGCTGCCTTATTGAATTGTTCAGCAGCCAGACCCGGGTGGCCATCTCGCAGGTATTGACTGCCCAGCTTGATGGTGGCTTCCAGAGAATTGGGCTGCATCCGCAGGGCGGCTTCATAGTGCGAAATCGCCTCAGTCACCCTGCCGGCATGTCTGCAAATATCCCCCAACTGGACGTACAGTTCGGGCATTGCCCCGATTTGATCCATAATCGAATAGATATTCTCAAATGCCTGCTCATAAAGCCCCTGCTCAAGCAGCGGCGTCAATTCATCTTCCTTGCCATCCTGATTAAAATTGTCCGGATGCGACAAAATCGCAAGATTGAACGTATCGACGGCCTGTGCGTATAGTTCACAAGCAAGATAAAGATAACCAAGCAGCGTAATCGATTCAATATCATCCTGATGTTCGGATGTCAATACGATATATTCTTCAATAGCCTTATCGATTCTGCCATTTCGCAGATGAATTGCACCCATTCGCTGACGCGGCAGTTGGAGATGACGCTTGAACTTCAGGCAATCCTGATAAAATTCAATGGCTTGATCAATCTGATCCAGACGTTCACAGCAAAAGCCTATCAAATACAGCGCCATGGTATTATGCGGCTGACGCAAATAAACACTGCGAGCCTGTTCAATGGCGCCCTGTAAATCATTTTTTTGAATGCAAATAGATGCGGCAGCGACGCGTCCGCGAGGACAATCCGGCTTTTCGAACAAATAAAAACGCAGAACCTGTTCGGCCTGGTCGAAATTCCGGTCAGAAAGCAGTTCAATCACCCTGCCGAGTTGTTCGTCGAGGCTTCCCTGGGCCGGATTGGCGGGCTGCTGAGCCGCCAGCCAGTTCCAAACCAGTTCGACACTGTCTATCGTGATCCCTTTGCCAAAGATCTCGAGGAGCTTACTCATCCTCTTGGTTCCTACCCTAAATAAGTACATTAATTAAGCATTACAAACGGTTGTACTTGAGGTATCGACGAAACATTTGGCCCGATTAAGGCGATTCAGAGAAGGACTTTTTTTTTAAGACACTTAAAGATATGACCTTGCTATGTTTACCGGCTGTAACGACTGGAAACAAACAGACGCCATTTATAGGACTTTCAAGGAATGATAAACTGCCCTATTGTGGATATGCAGAGTAGAATACGGCAAATTATCGTGGGTTTGTTGCTTTTTCCACTTCACTCAAATACGCCAGTGTTTTTTCCAGGCGATCCGTCAAGTGTTTCAGTTTAAGCATGGTCTTGACACGAGTGATTAACTCCCATTTATTGACAGGCTTGCTCAGAAAATCATCCGTTCCTGAATTAATGGCCTTCTCAATATCTGCCAACTCATTGAGCGCCGTAACCATAATCACGGGAATATGTGCGGTTTTGGGGTCGTTCTTTATCCGCCTGCAGACTTCAAAACCGCTGATTCTGGGCATCATCACGTCCAGCAATACCAAATCAGGTATCTGGCTGGAAATAATATCAAGAGCTTCCATCCCGCTGGATGCAGACACTGTTTGGCAGTCCACATCCTCCAGGTAAGCCATGATCAGCTCCAAATTTTGGAGATTATCATCAACCACCAAAACTACTGGTTTCTTTGCGTCTTCTTTGGATTTATTCGTCGTCATATCAGAGCTATTATGTCCTATATGGTTTATCCTACTTATCTTACACAAAGGTATCTGCNNTTGCTTTGCAAGTGATATCTTTTTGCGTTACACCTCAGCGTGTTGATTAATATAAGTTTCAAGAATTTATCAGTAAAATGTCGATACTTAATTTATTCGTATAGTGAATCGCTAAGATCAGAAAAAACAATGATTTAAAACAAAGGGGCAATGAATGAACGGCGTGCTGCAAAAACGACAGGCCCTGCACCGTCAACTGCAATTTCGTGAAGAACAGTACAACCATCTGATTCAGCAATCGGATCAGTTGCATACTCTGGCTGCTGTAGGCATGGCTTGGGCAATGACTGCCCATGAAATGAATAACCTGCTGACACCGGTAGGCAACTATGCCCAGCTTGCCCTGAGCCATCCCGAGGACAAGGAATTAGCCCAGAAAGCCCTCACCAAGGCCATGATGCTCAGCCAGAAAGCGACTGAAATGCTGCAGCGGGTTATGGTTTTGGCAGGCCAGAAACCATTTTCGACACAAGAAGTCTCCATAAAATCTCTGATTGAGGATGTCTTCGGTGGAATTGGTCGTGATTTTGAAAAGGATAACATCCGTGTTTCGATTCAGATGCCGGACGATTTGTTAATCTGGGCGGATGGGCCGTCGCTGCGGCAGGTCTTAATGAATCTTGTCCTGAATGCCCGTCAGGCCATGCTCGGCCAGCCAGGTGAGCTGCGTATCCGGGCATATTGCCATGAAGATGCCGTCTGGATAGAAATTATCGACACCGGCCGCGGAATTGCCCCGGCGGCACTGCGACAGATATTCGATCCCTTTTATTCCACAAAGAAAAATTGCCCAGACGGTCCTAACAATGGACTTGGACTATCTTTTTGTAAACGGATTATCGAAAAACACGATGGCCTGATCAGCGTAGAATCAGAAGTAGGCAAAGGAACCTGTTTTAAGATTCGTCTGCCAAAAAAAGAAATCACGGTTTAATCCGAAGACGTCTTGAGCAACCAATCGTGAGTTTTCTGATTGACAATTCGCTGCGTTTTGTGGTTATGCTGGGACTGCTGGTTTGTTCCGGCTTCTGCTCTGCCGCCGAGACAGCTTTTTTTCATCTGTCACCACGAAAAGTCGGCAGCTTTGCCAAGTCATCCAATCGTTTTGAATGGCTGACCTGGCATGTACTGCAAAGCCCCAATCGGCTGCTGACCACCCTGTTGTTCTGCAATATGCTGGTCAATATTCTGTTTTATTCCCTTGCTGGAATCACCACCATCCGCATTCAGGAACTTTACAGCCACTCGGCGGCGGTATTATGGGCGGTTGCCGTATTTGTCTCTCTGCTGATTTTCGGCGAAATGCTGCCCAAGGCTTTTGCGTATGCCAATGCGTATGCGATGTGCATGACCGCTGCGCTGCCTTTTTATTTTTTGCTGAGAATCCTGACCCCCCTGCTGGCGGTCATTGATTATGTGATCATAAAACCGGCCGTTCGGCTTTCCGCTCCGGTCACGCAACCGGGACAGTCCAGGGAACCGGTCACACTCAATCAGCTTCGCATCCTGCTGGACCAGTCAGCCCGTAAAGGACTATTGACCCAGGACGAGAATCTGCTGCTGCTGGAAGTACTGGAACTGGGTCTTCTCAAAGTCCGTCATGTCATGCGGCCCCGGGTGGAAATGAAAGCCTGCCCAATTCACTCCAGCCATGCCGCTTTGCAGGAAACCATGTATCAGTACCGACTGCGTCAGATTCCGGTTTATACCGACAGCATTGATTCCATCGTGGGCGTCGTTCATTTCCAAGACCTGCTGACTAATCCGGGCAAATCCGCAGAACAGCTTGTCAAGCCGGTGCATTATGTGCCTGAACAGAAAAACGTCGAATCGCTGATTACATTTTTTCAGAATAATGCCATTGATATCGCCATCGCAGTCGATGAGTACGGCGGTATTGCAGGCCTGGTGAAACTCGATGATATTGTCGATCAACTCCTGGGGGCCGATGAACAACAGCAGCCATTGAGCGTTCCCATCCAGCAAATCGGCCCGATGACCTACCGCCTGTCGGCCCGGCTTTCCATTCTGGACTGGGCCGAAGCCTTTGGCGTGGACCCCGAACAGATACGCTTAACGACCATCGGCGGCCTGGTGACCGCCCTGCTGGGACGAATTCCCAAAAACGGCGATGTCGTATCCTGGCAGAATATGAAATTTACGATTGAAACAGTCAAGAACAACCGGATTGAAAGCCTGATTTTGTCCCTGGAACCGCTGGTAGCAAAACCATGACAGATATTGTACTGCTTCTGTTTGTTATTTTGATGTTCTAGTGCAGCGCCTTCTTTTCCGGCGTGGAAACAGGCATCTATCGGCTCAGCCGCTTTCGTCTGCGTCTTGGCGCCGAACAGGGATGGGCCTTCTATAAGCAATTATCCACCGCCATCGCCGACGGCCAGGGATTAATCCTGTCGCTGCTGCTGGGCAACAACCTGGTTAATTATCTGGCGACAAGCTGCCTGGCGTGGTGGCTGCTGTCGTATCTGAAGGATGAAAATCTGGCGGAATTCTACACCACGGCCATTATGACGCCGTCCCTGTTTATCTTCGGAGAAATACTGCCCAAAAGCATATTCTTTTACCGGGCTGATGGTTTCATACGACCGCTGGCTCCCGCGATATGGTCGGTATGGCGAATCTGCACCATCAGCGGTGCCGTGAAATTAATGCGGCTTTTATTTAAAGTATTCTCCCGGCTCTTCCGAATCTCTGTCGATACCGCCGCCGCCGTCGATATCACCCAGCGCAGCCAGGTCCGTCAAATCATTCAGGAAACGCGTGACGAAGGTCTGCTGACATCCCTGCAGAAGAATATGATGCAGCGGCTGATTAACATTCCCGAAGTCTCCGTTGGAACGGTCGTGGTGCCGATGAGCAAAGCCGAAATGGCGGAAGTCAACAGTAATCGCAAGGCCCTGCTGGCTATTGTCGCCCGATGTCCGCATCGCCGAATTCCGGTTTTTGAAAAAGACCGCAATAATATTATCGGTTTTATGGATATCTATCAGACGCTGGGGGCCGGTGTGGAATTTGAAAACCTCAGAGCATTTCTGCAGCCGATTGTTCAGATGGACATGTCGGTTTCCGTGCTGGACGCCATAGCGATTATGCGGAAAGGACCGCACCGGATCGCCGTCATCACGACCTCTCAATCAGGACTGCTGGCCGAGCAGAAAAAACCGCTGGGCATATTAACCTTAAAAGACCTCGTCGAGGAGCTGACCGGGGAACTGGCCCGCTACGAAATCGTTCCGGATAAATCTAAAACTTCCGGTCAAAAATCGACTTTGTAATTTCGTTAATCCAGTTGCGGGTCAGACCGTTTCCATCCTCGGTCAGAATGCTGAACAGAATGTCGCCCGAGGGGGTTTTGCATATTCCGCTGAATGCCCGAACGCCCGAGATATAACCCGTTTTTCCAAGAATCCGACCGCGATATTGCGGCTCCTGGAAATATTTGGATGTCGTTCCGTCTTCACCGCCGACGGACAGGCTGCTTTCAAACATGGCCCAGTTGGCGCTTGCATACAGGTCTTTAAGCACTGAAACGATAATACGTGTCGTCAGTCGGTTGTTTCGGCTCAGTCCGGACCCGTCATCGAGGACAAAATCATTCGGATCTGCCCCAAGCGAACACAAATAATTGCCCACAAGTGTCAGGCCGTGAGGCCATTCTCCGTTGATTCGGCCTTCGGTCTGTTCGGCGGAAATGGTCTTAATCAGCGATTCAGCCGCCAGCCCCAGGCTGTCTTTGTTGCTGCGGTAAAGCACATCGGCCAGCGGCGTTTCGAACGTATGCAGAATCTGCAGCGCCGGGACCTGTTTCACATATTGCCCCAAAAGGCCGCCCTGGACTTCAATCCCCTGGGCTGTCAGGCATTCTTTTAAATGCCAGGCAAAAAAAGCCGGGGGTTTTTCGATAGCAACATCAAAACTTGTTGTACCGCGGAGATTTCCTTTGACAATCAGGACATTGGGTTTTGAATTGCGATAAGCGCCCAGAGCACTGCTGCCGCTGCCGACGAGCCGCACCTGGTTGATAAACGTCAAAAAAGAAGTGGTCGGTTCAGTTCCCAGAACAACCTTGCCGTTTTTGTTTTCCGCCGTAATCCGGATGCAGTTGTTATTATAGTTAATCCCGCTGACTTCACAGGCGTACCATTGATTGAGCTGATCGGCAGGCCAGGCCGGATGGACGCGATTGTTGTCAAAGAAACTCGCATCCACAATAATATCCCGTACCGACGTGATGTTATTTTTTTTAAGCGTTTCTGCGATTGTATCCATAACCCACCCTGCTTTGCGGCTGTAGCGGGTATCTGTTGTAAGATCGCCCAAAAGCGGATCGCCCCCTCCCACAATTACCAGACTGCCATCCAGTAGTCCAACCTCGGTCTTAAAGACATAATCCGCACCAAGATAATGAACCGCTGCCGCAGTCGTAATCAATTTCATGTTGGATGCGGGCATCAACTGCGTGTCAGGATTACGTGCAAAAATAGTTTTTCCATCCGAGGCATTCATGACAAGGACAGAGTATCTGGTTTTTTTCTGTGCAGAATCACGAAGAACCTCGTCGATCGGTTTGGATGCTGCACACAGTGGAACAGTCCAGCAGCACAGTAACAATCCTATATTGAAATATTTTCGGCTAAACATTGTTAATCAATTCACTTCCAATCCGTTTGTATTACTTCAGGGAAAAATATCCCCCGTCATTCCATTCGACACGGGAGTTGCATATACCATAGATTATGGTGCTGTTCAAGAGGGGATATCCTGTTTTTTCAGATTAGCAACAGGGATTAAAGACTGTAATTAATATATTATATCGTGTTATTGGACATAGACTTATATATGTTTTTATGAAGTATTTTCTGAAAACTTTTTCACCCCTGTAGTTGACATCTTTTTAGGGGGGTGCTATACTAATCCGCGTTAGGAACCAAGAAGGTGAATACCAGAAAAAGCGGGAACAAAAAAACAGACGGTGGATTAGATATTGGCGGCTTTCTTTGCCGTGGCGGGCTTCCGGAATGTCAGTGGATGAA
>DLFY01000023.1 GCA_002482415.1 Phycisphaerales bacterium UBA7708 | reverse complement strand
GATACCCGATATAGCCAGGTGGTCGGGCCGCGGAACGGCTGGCTGGGCGGCGATGGCGACAGTTGGGAACGTGGGTTGTATTGGATTGATGGTCTCTTGCCGCTGGCGTATATCCTGAACGACCCGGCCCTGATTGACAAAGTCAAGCCATGGGTGGAATGGACGCTGACCCATCAGCGGGACGATGGGTATCTCGGCCCCCAGCGGTTCAAGGAACGGCCCAAAGATGAGCCGGGCATTCAGAAAGAACCGCGCGAGGACTGGTGGCCGCGGATGGTGATGCTCAAGATTCTGCAGCAGTATTACGAGGCGACACAGGATGAGCGGGTGATTGCGGTCCTGACGAAGTATTTCCGGTATCAGCTCAAGCAGTTGCCGGAGTATCATCTGGATCACTGGTCGTTCTGGGCCAACCGGCGCGGGGCGGATAATCTGATGGTGATCTATTGGCTGTACAACAAGACCGGCGATGCGTTTCTGCTGGAACTGGCGGAGATGATTTATCAGCAGACCTTTCCCTATACGGAGATTTTCCTCAATCCCTATGATAATCCGCAGGATAACCTGGCGCATATCTATCCCAATACCATCGGCAACCGGTATCCGTTCAACCGGGAATTGATTGCCCGGATGCATGTAGGGCAGTTGCAGAGCTTTCATTGTGTGAATCTGGCACAGGGACTCAAGACGCCGGTGATTTATTATCAGCAGCATCCCGAGGAGAAATATCTGACCGCGGCCGGGAATGCCTTGCGGGATATCCGGCTGTTTCACGGCCAGCCGCAGGGGATGTATGGCGGCGATGAGCCGATGCACGGTAATAACCCGACGCAGGGCATAGAGTTCTGTTCGGTTGTGGAGATGATGTTTTCGCTGGAAAGCATGCTGACGATTACCGGGGATACGCAACTGGCCGACCATCTGGAAAAGATTGCCTTTAACGCGCTGCCGACGCAGGCTACGGATGATTTCAAGTATCGCCAGTATTTTCAGACGGCTAATCAGGTCAAGGTGTCCCGGGGCAAGCGGAATTTTTATGAGGATGAAAGTCACGGCGGGACGGATTTGTGCTTCGGACTGCTGACGGGGTATCCGTGCTGCACGTGCAATATGCATCAGGGCTGGCCCAAATTCGTGCAGAATCTGTGGTACGGTACGGCCGATGGCGGACTGGCGGCGCTGGTTTATGGGGCTTGTGAAGTGAATGCAAAAGTTGCCAAGGGTGTCCCGATTCGGATTGTCGAACAGACGGATTACCCGTTTGAAGAGAGCATCCGATTTACGGTGTATGCAAAAGACAAAGTGACATTCCCGCTGCATCTGCGAGTGCCGGCCTGGTGCAGGGAAGCGAAAGTGCTGATTAATAAGGAAGTCTGGGGGACGGCTGTCGCCGGTCAGATTGCCAAAATCAGCCGGGAATGGAAGAATGAAGATACTGTCGAGCTGAAATTGCCGATGGAGGTGAGGACCAGCCGGTGGGTGGAAAATTCCGTCGCGGTGGAGCGGGGGCCGCTGGTCTATGTGCTGAAAATTGAGGAAGACTGGAAATTCGTCGAGGGGCGGGACCATTTCGGGGAATACTATGAAGTCTATCCGAAAAGCCCGTGGAATTACGGCCTGCTGGATGCGGTGGTCAATAATCCTGCTAAAGGCTTTGTGGTTCAGAAGAAAAATAAAGTCAGCAACTACCCGTGGAATCTGGAAAATGCCCCGATTGAGCTCAAAACGCGGGGCAAGATGGTGCCGGAGTGGCAGTTGTAGAACGAGATGGCCGGGCCGCTTCCGCACAGCCTGCCGCAGTCGCATCTGCGCGGCAAGCCGGCCCAGGACATCACCCTGATACCCTACGGCTGCTCAACGCTGCGGATTACCGAATTCCCGGTGGTGCAGTAGGTCGTTTTGTGCTGCGCGTATTCACGGGGCAGCGTCACCCTGCTCAGCCGCGGTCATAATTCTGCGGCTGGCGACTGAACACTCTTTGGCCGCGAAGAAACGGAAAAATTCAAGTAAGCCGTCAAAGGCTTCTGCTGTCATAAGCGGGAGTATAATCCCGCCCAGGGCAGCACCCCCAAAAAATGGGAACGGGCAAAAATGGCACTATTTCCATATCTTTTTAAAGGCAACTGGACTTAATTGTGAATTATTGACTTTTCAGCTTTTTTTGAATCGCAATTGAAACATGCGGCAATAGCAGAATTCCGATGGAATACAGCAGCCGCGCAAACACAGCATAGAATTCCTTCAATTTTGGATATTTGGAACGATCCAGTTTGATATACCACAACTCCAGCCTGTTTCTAATCCCCAAACGGGAGGGCTCCAGCAACACGGCACTTTCCGGACAGCCGGCTAATATATTCATGATTTCCTTCGGGGTGGTGCCGCGAATGCCTCCTCTGAGCAGTGCGGGCCAATCGGTATTTTTCAAATTCCGTTTTGAAAAGCGTCTGGCACAGTGATAAGCCAGTTTGTCTGGAAGGTAGTTAATAAAGGGCAGCCCCGTGGTATGCGTCTCGACTGGAAAGAAGCGATGCGGGGTCTGATTCATAAAGAGTGTGCCGCCGGGCTTTAACATCGACCATATTTTCGGAAACAATTCTCGTCTTTCCTGCGGGAGCAAATGCTCAAAAACAGCACTCAGCACAATAAAGTCGAATCTGCCTAATCCTTCTGGAAGATGGAGCGGGTCTATCGAGTGCTCAAATGTCACATGGGAAAGCGCATAGTGCGTTGCACGGGCACGCGCTATGTCTAATAATGAAGCATTCAATTCCAGCCCGACAATCCGGCTCTGAGGAAACATCCGCCCTAAAATAGCCGTCGAAGCACCGCTGCCGCACCCAAAATCAAGAATCCGTGCCCCTGCAAATGCGGCTTCTTCAATGTATGCCAGCAAATCATAGTGCAGGCTTATCTGTACATAGTCCGGTTTTTCATCTCGCAAAATCTCATCGCAGAGTCCGTAGGGGCCCTTTATTTTGAGTATCAACTCAATCAGTTCCAGCGGATAGGCGGTTGTGCAGGTGCGTTTGGATATGAAAGCGGATGGATCATCAGGAACAACCTCAATGCTCTTCAATCCGTTTTCGCCTGCCTCTTCAATCGAAATTGAACACTTGTCTTTTTTATACAACATTGCCTGTTTCTCTATATTGTTTCCCGCAAAAGAGATAGAGTTATTTTTTGGGCATACCCAGACGATCTTGCAACAATCTATTCTCGACCTATTCAAAACATAATATACCGACCCTGGATGAAATTGTCCGCCCGAGGTGCGGCTATATACCGTTTCAATGCATTCTGTGGCCATCCTCGCGGTAAAATACTTTATTTTCGCATAAAGACAATAAATATATTGTGTTTTTTGATGGCAAAGTGTTATTATAGCTATAAATAATCATGAGCGAATTTTGGAGGATTATGCATGTTAATTTACAGATATACCATAGTATTTTTAGCATCTTTCTTGGTGCATCCCTGCCTATCCATGACAATAACAGTTGATGACGATGGCCCGGCCGATTTCTCTACAATCCTGGAGGCTGTAAACCATGCTGATTCAGGCGATACCATTTTAGTCAGTCCCGGCCTGTATACAGGCAGCGGCAACAGAGACATCGCCCTGGGCAGCAAAAAACTGATCTTGAAAAGCAATTCCGGCCCCTCGTCATGCATTATTGATGCACAAGGCAGCCTGGCCGAGAATCACCGGATTTTTCACATCAATTCATCTGAAAACGCCGCAATCTTGATTGAAGGATTTACCATCACCAACGGCTATTCCGACTGCGGTGGTGGGATTTATATTGACAGCACCGATTGCACCATAAAAAACTGCATCCTTGTTAACAATACGGCCAGCTCAAAAGGGGGCGGCATCTATATCAGCAACCTTGCGAATCCGCGTATCGAAAATTGCACCCTTGCAAAAAACCATTGTCTTGCCGAACCCGCACCCAAAGGCAGTGCCATCTTCTGCGAAGACAACAGTCAGGTGGTTGTTGAGAATTCGATTATCTGGGGCAATGACAATCAGGACATCTATGCCCCCAATGCGGTGGTACATTTCTCCTGCGTCTCCTGCGGTTTTCCGGGAGTTGGAAATCTGAATGTGCCGCCATGCTTTGTGGATTTTGAAAACAATGATTTTCACCTGCTGTCTCAGGGATGGAGATGGGATCGCAACACGTCTGCCTGGGTACAAGATACCGTCACCAGCCCTTGTATCGATACCGGCAACCCGGGAAGCCTGCTTAAAGAAGAACCCCTGGTTATCCTGCCTGATGATCCGAATAATTCGCAAGGCCTGAATCTTCGCATCAATATGGGGGCTTATGGAGGAACCGCCCAGGCCAGCATGCCCCCCGTCAATAAGACACTCCTGACTGACATCACAAACAATAAAATTGTCGATCTGGACGACTTTCATCCGTTCGCATCGGTCTGGCTCCAGGAAAATTTGAATTCACTCGGCGATTTTAATCGCAGCGGCCAATCCGGACCGGCGGATTTATATGTGTTGTGTGAAAGCTCGCTGAAGTGCATATTGCCCATGCCCCTTGTTGCCAAAACCGAACTGGCCGATTTTTACACTCCGGATACGGCACACGATGAACCGACAGTTCCGGGATACACGCTGCCGCTCGACAAAGAACTGGTTTATGGGTACAGCATTTTTGATGATATCCTCCACATCAATGATGAACGGTTTGAGCAAAACGGTTTTGTGGTTCTCGAAGACTGCGGGACTTTTCTTACAGCATGTATTGGGGGATGCCCGCCGGCCGACATACGGGAAGGATTTGTCACGGTCTATGAGCAGATTCGAAAATGGTATTGCAATGTATTTATCACGACAGACACCCTCCTGCATCTGTATCACGTGCAGTTTGACGAAACCCTCAAACAAATCGAAGAGAATGAATTCATTCCTGATATAACCGCCCTGTCGCAGTCATTTTATGCGATCTCACTGGAACAGTATAATCAGTATTCCGGCCAAACCAAAGAAGTAGCCAAAAGAAATGTTGCCTATTTTGCCGTAGCCGCCAAATTGCTCAATCCCGATTTCGTCATACCCGATTTTGTGGAAAACATTGTCACTGGCGAAATCACCCTGATCGAAGCACATGTCGGTTTTGAAGACAGCCCCCTGTTTACCTATAAAGAAGATTATTCACAATACAAACCCCGCGGGCACTACACTCGGAGTGAAGCATTAAAGCGTTATTTCAAGGCCATGATGTGGTATGGGCGCCTCGGATTTATCATCAAAGGGGGCACTCCGGGAGAAGTGGCGTTGGGAATCGCACTGGTCACGCATGATGATGCGAAAATTCAAACCATACAGGCCTCATTGATTACCCAACTGATCTATTCAGCCCAGGTGGATACGCGAACGGCCCGGGAAATATGGGATAGAATCTATTCTGTTACAGCCTTTTATGTCGGGCTTGCCGACGACCTGACTCCGTATGACTATATCAATGAAATCCACGCCCTTTTTGGATATGACTGCAAACCACAGATACTCTCAGAGGAAGATAACTACCTGGCTTTGAAATACAGCCTCAGCACCCTGCGATCCCCTATGATTTATGGAGGAACAGGTTTTATTGCAGTCGATCCGGTCTTTACTCCAGAGCAATTGAATGACGCCTTTGACTTAACCAAGGGCTTGCGGTTCATGGGGCAGCGATTTATTCCAGACTCCTATATCTTTCAGAACCTTGTTTATCCCGCCGTTCAGTCTTATACGGGATCTGCCAGGCCGTTCTCGTATGGAATGATCCTGGGTTATGGCCCGGGCCGGGCATTCCCAAGAGGATTGGATGTGATGGCTGTTCTGGGTTCCGATCTGGCATCGGATATTCTCATCAAGGATGGAGACACGGCCTATACCATGTATCAGACAAAACGCGAAGAGCTTGAGGCCATGTTCAATGCTTTTACAATTAAGGACTGGAACAAAAACTTATACTGGGGATGGTTGTACGCATTGAAAGCTCTTCTGACGGAATACGAGACGGGTCATCCGACATTTATGACAACGCAGGCATGGCAGAAGAAATCCCTGAATGCAGTCCTGGCCTCATGGACGGAATTACGCCATGATACCATCTTATACGCCAAACAAAGTTATACGCCACAGGGAAAAGGAGGAGTCCCCCCGCCGCCGGATGCAACGGGGTATGTGGAACCTGTCCCGGAATTTTACCGGCGACTGAGAGCATTAACAGAGATGAC
>DLFY01000024.1 GCA_002482415.1 Phycisphaerales bacterium UBA7708 | reverse complement strand
GGCGATATCCTGGCGGACGCCCTGCAAGCCACGTCTCGGCAGTCCCAGGACGGCGCCGTCACCGTGGCCATACCCACGCAGAAAAGTGCAGGCCCCCTGACCGAGGCTGATGTCCTGGAGGCGAGGCAAGCGTCCATGGCGCTGCGGACCAGGCTGCAGGGGCTTCGCCAAACCAAGATCCTGGCACGAACTTCAAGCGGCAGACGGGGGCGCCTGGACACCGGGCAACTTCATCGCCTGGCTGTTTCGGATCCCCGGCTTTTCCGGACAAAGGCCGAGCGAACCGGGATCGATACCGCCGTCCATATCCTGCTCGACTGCTCCGGGTCCATGGTGCGCAGGATCCGCTTGGCCTGCTGCTCATGCTACGCCGTCGCTTCTGCGTTAGATGCTTCAAAAATCAATGTCGCAGTGACCGCGTTTCCCAGTTCGCAGTTGCCAAACGGTTCCTACTCGACCGTTGCCCCCGTCATCGCGCACGGCCAGAGGGTGCATGCCAATCTGGACCTCGCACCCGCAGGCGGAACGCCCATGGGGGAAGCCTTGTGGTGGGTCATGCAGGATATGCTGCCTCTGAGCGAGAGGCGAAAGCTCATCCTCGTCGTGACCGACGGAGAACCGGATTCCATGGACTGCGCCGTCCAGGCAATTGATCAGGGGAGCAGGGCAGGGTTCGAAATATACGGCATCGGAATCACCAGTCCCGGAATCAACGTGCTCCTGCCAGGGCGCAGCGCCGTGGTGAATTCCATGGCGGAACTGGCGCCCGCCATGTTCACTCTGCTTGAAGCCGCGATTCTTGGGCGCTGATCCATTCCAGCCAGTCAACAACCGTGCGGGGGGCCAATGGTCCCCCGTTTTGTTTCAACCAATCCAAAAGGAGAAGCTATGAAAACAAGGAAATTCCAGGGACCGATCCTCGGACCGTCAGACAGGATCATCATCCGCCTAGGACATGTCCGGAACGTCCGCATCCGCAGGCACAACAAGGGAGGGAAAACCATATGAGTTGGGGACCAGCCATAGCAATCGCGATCGCTGTTTTGGAAATTGTTAGGGAGACTCTCGATGACTGATGAAATCATGCCTAGGGAGGACAGGATGGGAAAAATACTGAGTTTTATTGGTGGATGCATTGCCGGAGTTGCCGGCGTGTTCGCGGTTGCAGTGATGTCAGAGATGTCGCCTAGCGCAGACTCATCTGATGATTCAGAGCATGATGGCGAGCAAAACAGAACTATGATCATACCAGAGAGTAACAACGATTTTAGCAAATAATGTTTTGGGTCGGCTCTCCAAGAGATTGGGGGCCGACCATTAGCTTGTCGCTGATTCTGCTCAGGTCTTGGGCACAGTGTGATCATAGGTCGTTGAGTTACAGGATGCTTAATTATCAATGGCATAAGGATGAATCAAGGCAACAAAGACAGCCAAGATAAAGCCTTAGCCTTCATTTCCTATTAACAATTCAAGCTCTGTATCCATTAACAACGGCAAGTATGATAAAGGAAAGNNTTTGATTATTTTTAATAAACTCTTGTAACGAGTGCTTGAGCTTGTCCTCAAACCAAAGACGGTTTTCGAAATTGATAGTTGGTTCTTCGATGAGTACAAGTAGGAACGCCATCTAGCCCGGCGCTAAAGTGAATGTGGCAGAACAGCGGGGTTCACCGCTTAGCTTTTTGTTATGCACCAATATAATCCAAGGAGCACCTATCAAATGGAGAATGATTCAAAATGAGGGACAATATCCAGTATNNCCGATGATGATTTATTCAAAATATCTTCGTGGGGAGCAGATCTTTCCTTTAGAGAATTAATCGATCGCTACAAGGATGAAGAGCTGGTTAAACCAGAGCTTCAGAGGAATTATGTATGGGATAAAACTGAAGCGTCTCGATTTATTGATTCTCTATTGCTTGGTTTGCCAGTACCAAGCATATTTCTAGCAAAGACAAGCGCAGAAAGGATGTTGATTATAGATGGGTATCAAAGAATACTTACTGTGTATGACTACGTTAGAGGTATATTTTCAGGTGATAATAAAGTTTTTAAATTGTCTAAATCTGAAAAAATCAATTCGCGTTGGAGAGGTAAAGCATTTTCAGAGCTTGGTGATGCTGAACAGAGGAGAATAAGAAACACAACAATTCATGCAATTATTTTTATTCAAGAACATCCATCTGAAGGTGATACGAGTCTGTATCAAGTATTTGAGCGTATAAACACTAGTGGTAGAACGCTGATGCCACAAGAAATCCGAAATTGTGTATATCAAGGGAAATTTAATGAGCTTCTGTTCGAGTTGAATCGTCATCCGAACTGGAGAAGACTTTTTGGAACAGAAGAAGACAATCGAATGAGAGACATGGAATGTATTTTGCGATTTTTTGCACTGCATCCTGATGAAGTTGATGCTATTGATAAAGAGAGAATATCGTTAAAAAAGCATCTTAATCAGTTCATGAAGCGTCATCAGGATATTGATGGAGAGAGTCGTGAAAAATTAAAAATTACTTTCTTAGAGTCTATGGATCTGATTATGAAGACGTGGGGAGAATCAGCGTTTCACAACCTATCACCTTCTGACCCAAACCGTTTGGTTAAGAAGTTTAGTCCTACAATATTCGATTCGATATCGAATGCAACTGCAATGGCACTTGAGCAAGGGCTTGCTTTGGCACCAGGCGACGCTGAAACAAACCGTCGCCGTCTAATTCAAGATGATGATTACCGAGCAGCGATCAGCAAAGAGACGATGAAGAAAAACTCCATCGAGGCGCGTATTTCTCTAGCATTTTCGTATTTGTTCGGTGATGGTCATGAATAATGATTCTGTTCGCCTCTTGCTTGATTCCTGTGAAACGGAAATCGCCTCACTAGAGCAGCTCGTTCATGGATTAGGGATTGGCAGTTCGATTGTGCCGTACTTGAGCAAGTACGGATTAATTAAAGCGTGCGGCACGATAGAGCAAGCATTTAAGTCTATAGTGGCCGATAAGTGTTCGTATAGAGCAAAACAGCAGATCAAAAACTTTTTAAATATAAAAGTAAGGAATAGCTCAACTAATCCATCTTACAGCAAGATGTGCGATTTGCTGAAAGGTTTCGATGGTACTTGGAGGGATGGATTCAAAGCGACTGTTGATGCGCACCCACAATCTAGTTCCTTAAAGACTTCTTTGCAATCGCTTGTAGATGCTAGGAACGAATTTGCACATGGAGGTAATCCAAGAATCTCGATTGGAGATGTTTCTCGGTACTATTCTGATGCTCGTAAGATTATTGAGTGTTTAGATCAAGTTATTGGTTAAGACTTAACGATCGTATATTTTTTGATAATTCGCACTGCTATGGTGTAATTTTTTTATGAAACTGTGCTTCATATTTTGTGTGGTAAAATATGTCACCTGAAATATTGAGTTTAGTCGCGCTAGTAATAGCGCTTACTTCGACAGTGATTAACTATCTTGTTCTTCGATTGCAAAGAGATCCAGAAGTGGTTGTTTATGCTGTGCCTGACACGCAGAGACCAACTATTATTAACCTAGTATTAGAGAATACTGGAAATGGTGTTGCGCACGATATTCGGTTTGAGTTATCACGAGATATACCATCGAGAGCATTTGGTTTTGAAAACGCACCTATTCCAGGGTCAATGAAAGATGGTCCTCTCATTAATGGAATCCCGTCTTTCGGGCCAAAAGAAAAACGCATTACCACTTGGGGCCAGTATGGAGGATTAAAAGCGGGGCTCGGTGATGAAATTCTCGACGTTACGGCAGTTTACTTCAGTTCTCCGCCTCTAAGATTCAAGAGACAAAAACATCAAACGACATCGCGCCTTGATATCCGTTCATTTGAGGGAACTGATGCTTCAGACAGAAATTGGGAAAAGAAGTAGGCTGAGCAAATGGAGAATATTGCGAAGGCACTTTCCCGCCTTACGGACACAGGAAAAGGTGCTTTAAAAGTGACAATTACGCCGGCAAATAGCGAAGAACCATAAATTTGCGAATTGCTCTGTCAGATGTCAGGCCGCACCGTGGCGCGGATCTTCGTAGATGGGGAGGACGTCAATGCCACGCAACTGCGATCCGGCCACGCCTGGCTGTACAGGCAATACTGCAAGATCTGGGTGTGCGGCGAATGGGCCGGGCTCGAAACCGAAGCGAGGTCGAACGGGGCAGGACTGTGGGCCGACAAGGATCCAACGCCCCCGTGGCAGTGGCGGCGTGATGAAAAAGGGTCGTCGACGTCGTGTGTTGAGAAATTTCTATGCAAAGCTGTTCGGTTGATGTTCTGAAGGCCATTGAGCCGGGCAACGCCATCGGTGACTGTCTGTGAGGGAATCCGCCTGGAACGTTTGCGTGGCGCAGAAAGATCAGGCTTTGAGGGGCACGAGCAGTTCTGGGAAGTCGTTGCGCGTGTTGTTGACCCTGGTGCTTACGGGGTAGCTGTCGAATTCGTTCCGTGAGTCGGCGATGATCTCCTGGACGGCCGGCCCGGGCGTGCGCGGGTCCAGCCAGGCGTCGAAGTGTTCGGGCCTGAGGACCACGGGCATGCGGTCATGGATATGAACGATGCCAGGCGCTTCCGCCTTGGAGAGCAAGGCGCAGGAAAGCACCTGAGTGCCGTCCTGTCCTTTCCAGATGGCCCAAAGTCCGGCAAAGGAGATTGCATCCGCATTCAGTGCGGAGATGTAGTAGGGCTGCTTCCCCTGCCGGCCCGAGTCGCTCCTGACCAGCTCCTTTTCATTCCACTCGTAC
>DLFY01000233.1:5727-6487 GCA_002482415.1 Phycisphaerales bacterium UBA7708 | reverse complement strand
GGCTGTGGTTTTGGGGTGGATTGCTGATCGGCGGCAAAGATTGTCCCGATACTGAGTGTTGCCAACAATAGAGAAAGGCGATATGATTTCATGGTTGATACCCTTTATTGTTTCTTGAGATTCAGATAATCCATTCCGAACATATAACGCTGATACGCTGCAGGATTGCTTCCGACAATTTCCACAGTCAGGACATTTCGGCCCTTTTTCAATGTGTGAACACCGAGGTCGATTTCGTCGGTTGCGGCGACCGCATCTTTGTTGAACAGGTCGATGGGGTCACTGATTTTTTTGCCGTCCAGCGAGAATTGAACAATCCCGTAATCGATGGCTTTGGTCAGCCGGGTCTGGATGCGCCAGTTGCCCTCTTCGGGGGCTTCCATGGCCAGAAGGATTTTGTCGCCGATTTTAGTCGGCGTCCACCAGAGCTGGTCATCATTGACCCACTTGGCCGCCCTGTAGCCGCCCATACCCTGGGCCTCAACCTGGCCGTTGGGTTTTTCAAGGACAAGGATTCCTGCGATATCGAGTGGGTAGGTCAGTTGGGTGTAATAGCCCAGACGCTGGGATATATCGACGGGCGTATAGGGGTCTTTACCGTTGCTGTCGAGATACCAGTAGGCGACACAGGAGTACTGGGTGGGACGCGTATCGGCCCAGTATTTTTCGATATACCCCTCGAACGAGGACTGGAATGGGACATTGTCCACGATGTGCCAGCGGTTGTTGGAGATATGGCCTTTGTTATTTTCGCTGATGG
>DLFY01000233.1:0-5682 GCA_002482415.1 Phycisphaerales bacterium UBA7708 | reverse complement strand
GATCCCGTGCCGTAACTGGAGGGGAATTTTTCACCATCGACGAAGAATTTCTCATCCCCTTCACCCCACCATCCGCCGCGGGGATTCCAGATATGGAGTTCGACGCCGACAAAGCGGCCCTTTCCCTGTGTGGTCAACAGGGTCCAGTCAATCCAGCGTTCGGGTTCTTTGGGCAGGAAGACGTTGCGGTGCCACTTGGCGTGAAAACGGGCGTATTGGTCGGCCGGTTTTTCGAGAGCGGTGTGGGCTATCTCCAGTTCGAGTTTTCGAGCTTCGGAGCCTTCATTGGCAATGGCGATGACGGCTTGTTTGGCAAACGGCATAAACCAGTTGCTGTAGAAGCAGTTTTTGGTTATTCCAAGCGGCAGGGATTGGTAATAATTAATGCCCGGAGCGGTCCCGAAAAAGTCCCCGATGGGACACCAGACAGCGGGGGAGTCCTGATCATCCCAGGTGATGTTCAATGTCAATTGACGGGTCAGTTCCCGCTGACGTTCGATGTCGTCGGGAATGCCGGCCAGACGGAGTTTCAGGGAGGTGATGGCCCGGGAGCCGGAGAGGGTAAGAATCCGCTCTGTTTTGCCGGGTTCGATGGTCAGAGACTTTGTTTCATGGATAGCCTTGGGATACCTTGCCGCTGTAAAATCGGGGCCGCAATTGGACAGCATTTTGTCGGCCTTATCCAGGGCGGCGGATTCTTCGGCGGTCAGATTCATCTTAAAAGTCGGCACCACAGTATCTTTGGGATACAGGGTATAGGTAAACTGATGGAATTCGCCATATTTTTTATCGGCGATGATTTTACAGGATTTCTGGAAGGGAATGGGGACGAAGTTGTTTTTTCCGCTGGCTGCGAGATATACCAGAGCCGGGCGGTTGAACGGCGGCTGAGTTCGGTTGAAATAGTCCGCAAACGGCAAGTCCACAACGGGTGTTTCAGAACCATCCAGATAGATTCGGACGTGGCCCTGCTGGGGAGTTGCCGACCAGATACGCCAGATGCAGCCGGGTCCCTCCATTTCGGCCAGAACGAGCTTGCCGTTTTCCTGACGGATGAACCCGTCTCCTCCGAAGCCATCGCCGTTGGAATCCCAATTGACGTATTTGCCGGTCTTTTCATCGTAGTGACTCTTGCGATCATAACTGGACCACATCTTGCATACTTCACCTTCATCCGGCAACGTGGATATCCGTTCAAGATCGGTCAGGCGATTGATGATATCGATATAGGTTAATTCCTGGGCCGCCTGGACCGCCGAAACGAAAGCCAAAAGCATGAGAATGGCTGTCACCGCAGTCTGTCTGTACATGTTTTTCTCCTGGGTCTGGATGTTTATTTGTTTGCCGGGATATACCCGTCCGCAACGCGCTCGGTATAGGGTGCCAAAGGAGGCAGCGGGGCACTGGGAATCGGTTCATACCAGAATGCCGCAACATTGACATCTTCCTGTTTATTGTAATATCCGCCGCCGCCCTCATTCCCGGCGCCAATCTGCTGAAGAGTAATACGGATATCCTTTTTCCAGTAAATAGGGTCTTTCAGATGCCAGCGGTAGAGCGTCCAGAGCCAGTCTTTGCGAAGGCTGACACCGCCATAAAGATAGGCATTCTCGTGAAATCCCCAGGCCTGGCCGATATAATCTTCTGTACCGGTGCCGCAAATAGTAGGAAACTCCTCGTCGCCATCGAGATATGCCTTAAATTCGCCTTCACCCCACCATTTATGGTCGGCATTGTTGATGCCGATGACGCAGCCGGCAAATCGGCCCATACCGGTCCGCTTGGGCAGAATGGTGAAATCCACGCCGAGGGTTGTGGGATTTTCCCGGTGGTATAAAACATGCAGCCGCCCCACATCAGAGGGGAACTGGTCATTCAGAGTCAGGTCGATCTGATAATAGAACGGGACATCTTTTTCAGTGCCTTCATTAGTGACCGTAAATCTTGCATGACTTGTAAACGGCATCGGCAGAAAGATCGACATGCCCGCCGTATCGGTCATCGAATGAACGGCAGACTGATAGGCTTTGGCAGCGCCATGGGCGGCTCCAAAGAAATTGCCGATGGGGACTTCAATGGACGGGGCGGTTTGATTGTCCCAGTATCCCCGGATAACAAAGCCCAGCAGATTTTCTTTTTTGGCCGGCAGTGTCACCCACATCCGGCGGATGATGCCCGGACCTTGGATGTCACACAGGGTAACGGTCTGGCCGGGATTGAGATTTTTAAGGGCGGCACCTTTGCGGCCCACACCAATTTTGCTGGCCGCGGTACCGCCTTTGCCTTTTTCGCCCGTTGGATTCTCAAAGGTAATGGAGCGAGACTCAATGGGGACATTTACCAGATAAGGCGTGTCGGCGGGATCGCCATGTAAAGAGGTTGAACATCCCAGGGCAAAACACGCAATACTTAACAAAGTCCATTTGACTGACTGGCCAGCCATTTTGTTCTCCTTGCAAAAGTGTTGTTGGTACCGCGGCAACGTTTTTTATGGCTCGATGCAGATTAATGACTATCATACGCGTTCTTGTTTGAGATTTCAAGATTGTAATCCCTGCTCAAACAATGTGGCATAATATCATACACAAACCTTTGTGCAACATTAAAACGCGGTAATTTCAAATGATTTCTCAGTCGGTGTCGTGTTGTGGTCATAAAAAAAGCGATGGTCCTGCTGACAGAACCATCGCCTGGTGTCAAATTCAATACTGTTGTTTTATTTTTTCCGGCGAAGTCCGACCAGGGCACCCAGCCCAAGCAGAGCCATCGTGGCGGGTTCCGGAACAATGGTCAGCGCCGTCGGCATGCCACTGGTGGGATCCAGCCAGCCGCCCATATCTGCAACTTCTGTATTTGACAGGGCGCGATTCCACACCGCTACGGTTCCAACCAAACACCATGCATCTTCCCAGTTGTCATCGGCAAACAGGTGGAATCTGTCCAGTTCCAGAGAAAATCTGCCATCAATATTGCGTCCAGCAGCATCAACAAACAGGGTGCCATCCACAAATACTCTGAAGAAATTGCCATTGTCCACAGACAGCACAATTCTGTGCCATTTAGTCGCATCAAACGTTGTGGATGAATAGCCAACACCTTCGCTGCCGCCAACACCAATCGTTGCTGCAGCCGGAGTTGCTGCATTGATCCACAGGTCGCCATCATTGGCATTTCCATTCCAGGAAGTCTGGTACAGACTGTTCCAGCCTGGATCTCCCTTGTAGTCGATAGCAATGGTGTATTCATTGATATAGCTGCCGCCGCCATTGGGACCAGCGATGCCATGATAGCAAGTCAGATAATCCCACGCACGATCCTGAACAATACCATTGTCGCTGAGTCCGGGATTGATGGCCGTCCAGGGGCCCACCATCCAGGCACTGTTGTCCACATGGCTTGTCACCAGATCTGTACCGACAGTTGCTTTGAGTTTATTGGCACTGTCCTGAAAACGCCATAAACCGGTCAATCCATTGGCAGAGACATCGCCGAGAGCTGCAGATGCCACATTGACTGCTGCCAATACCAAAACTAAAGCCACCACCCAACAATTCTTCTTCATCGTCTTACCTCCATAAAATTTTTAATAATGGTCCGGGAAAACTAACGGGATTTTCCAGGAAATCAAAAACTTTTTAATTTATTCCCAGGGTGCTTTGCCGCTGATATTGCTGTACCAGTTTTCAAGCCAGTTTTCGGCCAGCAGGGCAAAATCACCCAGGTTGACAATGCAATTATCATCGATATCGGCTTCGGAAGAAAGCCCCATGAGCTTGCTGTGGAAACAGTTGTAGGGGCCTAATACATCATATTGCATTCCCGTGGAAATCTTAAAGGTATAGGATCCACCTGGAACCAGTCTCTTTTCGGTGGACAAATAGACATCACTGAAAGCGTATTCCGGGTTGGTTGCTGCGCCGCCGGTGCCTCTGATTCGTACATACATATTCGTGTCGGCTGAAGTGGCGGTATAGGTCGTTCCAATCAACTGCCATTCCGAGGCCGGCGTTTTGAGCGTTGTCGACGCACCTGCAACGTTGCCTGTGGCACTGACAGCAGCTTCGGCAACTTTGACATAGTTTGGATTGGCGGCAGCAATGGCATTATAAATCACAGTACCATCTGATATGCCGGCGGGAATTCTCCATAATTCAATGCGGAATATGGGGGCCGGAGTCGGCCAGGTAACGTTGCTGGTGTACTGGCTGCTATTGATGCCGCAGGCCATATCCAGGTAATAGGTAGTCCCAGCTGAAAGAGAACCGACAACCTGACCCAGAATGAGGGTATTGGAGGTATAGATGGCCACGTCCGTCATGCCCGGAGAAGGCAGGGGAGTACCATACATACCCGATGCCCAAATGCCGCCTTTGTTGGCCAGTGTGTAGCCGGCAGGAACTTCATAAACCCAGCCCGTCGGAGCGGGGACGCCGTTGACAAACCACGCCCCCCAGTTATCGGAATTCCGAATGCTGTTTGCAATATCCGGAGCATAGGTATCCAGAACGGACAAGTTTTCAAATCCGCCGTTTGCCAGCAGATTGGTCCGTTTTTCAGGCCATTCAGCCGGAATGGTTTGGCCAAGGTATGCATAACCGACATACATATATCCCGGATTGGCAGATTCGGCGGTATGAGTATTGGCATAGGATAACCGAATCGTTATGGGTTTGCCGGCATCGGCGGATGTGGCCGTGTAGGTGCCGTAAATAGGCCGCCAGATGTTTCGAGACAGTTTACGTGTAAACGTGGCAACATCAACACCATTGACAGCAATAGTCATGGTGGCTGTGTCTTTCCAGCTATACCAGCTATTGACCGGATGTGAACCCATCACATAAGCCATTGCATAATAGGTCTGTCCTGCGACAGCCGTCTGAGAGGCGGTTTGTTCGAGCACGCCATAGGGGTCATTGACAGACATATCGGTGGTATAAGCTGCAATCGAGCCGCCCAGGGGAGCAGAGGTTCCCGTGGCATAGTTCATCTGCCCGCGTTTGGCGACACGCCAGATACCGTAATCACCGGTGCCGGAGAAAGTCCACCCGGCTGGATTGCCAATCAGATGAGCATCATCAGCAGCCGAAAGCGTTGTCATTGCATCATAAAAATCAGCATTCGTCAGCAATCCGCCGTTACGCGGTTCCAGTACACCGGGAGGGGTGGGCAGCCACTCTTCGCCCATCAGCCAGAAATCGTCCGAGTTGACAATTGTGTCCTTGTTATAATCACCAGACTTGTACGTTGCATTATGCTGAGACGTATTGGCCTGGTCTGAAACCGGATTGAATTCGTCGATGTAAACAACCGTATCTTCATTACCGCCTACAAAAGATATTTCAGTCCATACGACTGGTGTGCCGACGGTCGGTTTGGGATAAGCAAATTTCAACTCCTGCCAGACATGGTCACCCTTGCATAAAGGCAGGTAAACCTCTCCCAGAAGCGTCATAACGCTATTGGGGTCAACGGTTGGTGAATCACCGGTACAGCTATAGGAACGGACGCACAACTCGGTCGTATTGTTGCCATTGACGACGGCAACACGCGCATAGGTCTTGAAATAATCTTTCAGCGTCCAGCTATAAGCTGGATTATATTCCTGATACCCCCAAGACCGCTGACAAAGTGCAATACCCGGGGTCATATAAGCAGCAAAGACAGCAATATTGGGTTCTGCGG
>DLFY01000128.1:8407-9394 GCA_002482415.1 Phycisphaerales bacterium UBA7708 | reverse complement strand
TTTCTGACGATTTCCCTGAAATCTGCAAACGAAAGCAAAATGTGGATAGCCCTTTTGCGTGATAGTAAACGGACTACAAAGGACAAAACAGACTGGTTTTTAAATGAATTAGATGAGTTTTCAAAGATACTGGCCTCCAGTATTCTACGATGCAAAGGAAAACGCTAATTTGCCTTTTTCCTTGTACTTTTACCTTTTGCCCTTTACCTTTTTCCGTATAGATTAAATGATAAACCAATCGTACCAAGAAAGGATATGAAATTTATGAAGACGTATAAAATCGCGATCATCGGCGGCGACGGCACCGGGCCGGAAGTGACGGTCGAGGCGGTGAAGGTCATGGACGCTGCGGCGGCCAAGTTCGGCTTTAAAACTGAAAAAACCGACTATGATTTCGGCGGCGAACGCTACAAACGCACCGGCGAAGTGCTGCCCAACGGGGCCGTTGAGGAACTGAAAAAGCATGACTCCATCCTGCTGGGCGCCATCGGCCATCCGGATGTCAAGCCGGGGATTCTGGAAAAAGGCCTGCTGCTGGGAATGCGATTTGCGTTGGATCAATATATCAACCTGCGTCCGGTGCGTCTTCTGCCCGGCGTCGAATGCCCCATCAAGGATAAAGGTCCCAAAGAAATCGATTACGCCGTCATTCGTGAAAACTCCGGCGATATCTATACCGGCTCCGGCGGTCTGATGATGAAAGGCACACCGCACGAAGTGGCCACCCAGACGGCGGTCTATAGCCGCCATCAGGTGGATCGCTGCCTGAAATATGCCTTTGAATACGCCCGCAAATACGGCAAAAAAGCCCGCGGCGTCGGCAAGGAAAACACCCTGGCGCTCGTCGGCAAGACCAACGTGCTGACTTTCGTCTATGACCTGTGGGAACGGGCATTCCATGAAATGGGCGAGAAATACTATCCGGATATCCGCCGGGATTATTATCACGTGGATGCGACCTGCATGTGGATGGTCAAGAGTCCTGAA
>DLFY01000128.1:0-8386 GCA_002482415.1 Phycisphaerales bacterium UBA7708 | reverse complement strand
CGGCGACATCATCACCGACCTGGGCGCCATCACTCAGGGCGGCATGGGAATCGCCGCCGGCGGCAACATTAATCCCGAAGGCGTTTCGATGTTTGAACCTATCGGCGGCAGTGCTCCCAAGTACACCGGCCAGAACGTCATCAATCCGCTGGCCGCGATTTGTGCCATGCAGATGATGCTCGAAACCCTCGGCGAAGCCAAAGCCGCAGCCAAAATTGACCAGGCCGTACGGAATATTACCGCCAACAAGCTCAAATCCCTGGCGGCTGGTAAAATGGGCTACTCGACCACCCAGGTAGGTGATATGGTCGCCCAACTCGTTGCAGAATAATCATTCTACACTGCAAACCCATAGAGGCAGGCTTTCAGGGCCTGCCTTTTTTATTTCTGACAATTCAGGTCAGCTTCATCCATGAATCATTTTTTCAGAAGTACTGTAATGTCATTGAATGCGTTCAAGTCATACTATATAATCGTTGCCGAATAATATCGTAAGGAAACGTTGACTTTTTTTACAGGAGACTGGCATGAGACGCAAAAGCATCCTAACCACATCGTATTTTATCCTTACCCTTTTATGTTTATCCGGACTTGTCTGTGCGGAAAATCTCTTGAGAAATCCCTCGTTTGAGGCCATCCGCGGCACCTCCGTTCGCGGCTGGACGCAAAATACATGGGCAGGCACTGCCGAGTTCAGGGTATTCGAAGGCGGACACAGCGAGGCCCGCAGTGTGATGATTGAATCCAAAGACGGCGCGGATGCCTCCTGGTCACAGACCGTTCCGGCCAATCCCTTCGGCAAATACCGCCTGACCGGCTGGATCAAAACCGAAAACGTAACCCCCACCACCGGCCATGGCGTCCAGCTCAATGCTCATGGGATTGATGCGGCCCGAACCAAATCCATCACGGGTACCCAGGACTGGACCCGGGTGGAATGCGAATTTATGGCCGACGGCAACGACTCGCTGCAAATCAATTGCCTCTTCGGCGGCTGGGGCCAGGCCTCGGGCAAAGCCTGGTTTGACGATATCGAACTGACCCTGCTGGAGGTCATTAAGCCGGAATCCAAAACCGTCGGCATCGACATTCAGATCGATTCATCAAAGGCCTTAGAGCCGATTTCCAAATATATCTACGGCCAGTTCATTGAACATCTGGGCCAGTGTATCTACGGCGGCATCTGGGCGGAAATGCTGGAAGACCGCAAGTTCTATTTTCCGGTTCCCGCGCCGGGTAATATCTGGCAAACCACCGGCGCCGGAGCTCGCGTCCTGCGGGCCTCGCCGTGGAAAATCGCCGGACCCTCCGGCGTGGTCATGATGACCACTGAAAATCCGCTGTCCGGCAATCACAGTCCGCAGATTACTCTGAGCGGTACGCCGGCGGGCATTTATCAGGAAGAACTGGCCCTGATTAAGGGCAAAGACTACACCGGCCGGGTGATCATGCGGGGTGAAGGCTCGGTTGGCCCTGTTCAGGTCAGCCTGGTCTGGGCCGACGGCGACAAGGGCCGCCAGACCGTGACACTCAAAAAGCCCGGCAAGAATTATCAGACCTACGATTTTGAATTTACCGCCGGCGCCGATGCGAGCAATGCACGTCTTGAAATTATGGGTACAGGCAACGGGTCCTTTGTCATTGGAGCCGTATCGCTGATGCCGGCCGACAACATCAAAGGCTTCCGCAAGGACACCCTCGAGCTGCTCAAGCAGCTTGATTCGCCGGTTTATCGCTGGCCGGGCGGCAACTTTGTCAGCGGCTATGACTGGCGCGACGGTCTGGGTGACCGCGACCGACGACCCACCCGCACCAATCCGGCCTGGACGGGCATTGAAACCAACGACGTCGGGATGCATGAATTCATCGAATTCTGCAAACTCATCAATACCGAGCCGATGATTGCAGTCAATACCGGTTTTGGGGATGCCTATTCGGCCGCAGCGGAAGTCGAATACGCCAACGGCCTGGCCGATACACCAATGGGCAAATGGCGTGCTCAAAACGGCAGTCGGGAACCGTTTAAAGTCAAGTGGTGGTGCGTCGGCAACGAAATGTGGGGACGCTGGCAGCTTGGCTATATGCAGCTTGAACATTATGTCCTCAAGCATAACTGGGTCGAAGAAATGATGCGCAAGGTGGACCCGACCATCAAGACCGTCGGCTCGGGCGACCTGGGCGGCGGCTGGACGGAAGGCATGCTCAGACACTGTGCCGACCACATGGATCTGATCAGCGAGCACTTCTATTGTCAGACCCGCGGCGATCTGACCGCACACGTCAGTTGGATGCCGGAAATGGTCAAGAGCAAAGCCGATGCCCATCGCCGATACCGGGAAACCATCCCCGGCCTGAAGGAAAAAGACATCCGCATCGCGCTGGATGAATGGAACTACTGGTACGGCCCGCATGTCTTCGGGGAACTGGGAACGCGGTATTTCATGAAAGATGCGCTGGGCATCGCCGCCGGGCTGCATGAGTATTTCCGCAATTCAGATATTATTTTCATGGCCAACTATGCCCAGACCGTCAACGTCATCGGCTGCATCAAGACCACCAAGACCGAGGCATTCCTCGATTCGACGGCCATGCCGCTGATTCTGTATCGCCGCGAATTCGGCACCCTTCCGTTGAACGTCAGCGGATGGAACACGAAGCTGGATGTTTCGGCTGCACTGACCGAAGACCGCAAATACATGACCATTGGCCTTGTCAATGCCACGTATGACACCTATGAAATCACCCTCAATCTGAAAGGGCTGGCCGTTGCCGGCAAGGCCAAGGGGTGGATTATTACCAATCCCAATGTGCTGGCCTATAACGATGCGGGCAAACCATTGGAAGTCAATATCGTCCCGCTGCCGGACACTGACCTGACGGGCAAAATCACCGTCCCGCCGGTCAGCAATACGGTATTTAAAGTGCCGGTTCAATAACCGAATAAATCGAGGGTGAAGCCGCAACGCTTCACCCTTTTTTTTGGAATTACAGCAGAGACTTTGATTTGCCGGCTTGAAGATTGAACCAATTTCTTATATAATTCAGCGTATAGGAAACCGTAAAATTCTTTGAAAGGAGAGGCGTTTTGCCCGCAAATTTAACCCCGGATTACAAGAAAGCCGAAGACTGGTATCGCAGTGCCGCGACAGAGGAGGAAAAACTGTCCGCACTGGAGGAGATGCTCCGCGTTATCCCCAAACACAAGGGAACCGAGAGTCTTCAGGCCGATATCAAGCGCAAGATGAGCAAAATCAAGGCTTCGCTTGAATCCGGGTGCAAGAAAGGGGCTGTTAAACATGTCGATGTCTTCCATATTCCCAGAAGCGGAGCAGGCCAGATCGTCCTGATCGGCATGCCCAATACCGGCAAAAGCTCCATTCTGGCCGAACTGACCAACGCCCAGGTTCATGTCGCCGATTATCCTTTCACCACCGAAAAACCTTTGCCGGGAATGATGAAATTTGAGGATGTCCAGATTCAACTGGTGGACACCCCTCCGATTACCGCGGATTTTGCTCCTTCCGGATTGGTCAATACGCTTCGCAGTGCCGACATTATCGCCATCATCATCGACCTTTCCGGGGACGTGCTGGAACAGATGGAAGTCTGTACAACATATCTGGATTCGCATAAATTGCTGCCGCCGCTGGATACCCAAAAAGATGCCGAATGGGTTCATCTGGCCCGTCCGACTCTGGTTGTCGCCACCAAATCCGACATCGCCCCGGCCGGCACGCTGGACACGCTGAAAGAATTGACCTCCCGACCCTTTGAATATATTGAAATCAGCACCAAAACGGCAGCAGGTCTTGACATTTTTGCTCGACGCTGTTTTGAAATCCTCGACGTGGTGCGTATTTATGCCAAAAAGCCCGGCAAGGAGCCGGACATGAAAGAACCGTTTACCCTGCCGCGAGGCTCGACAGTAGTAGACTTAGCGTATCATATTCATCGCCAATTGGCCGAGATGCTCAAATCCGCCAGAGCCTGGCACTCAGCCACTGTTCACGACGGACAAAGCGTACCCCGTGACCATGAGCTGACCGACAAGGAAATCATTGAGCTGCATTTTGGGTAAGATTCCCGTCTTGACAAACCCCCTATTTCTGCTATAGGGTTACTATCGTTTCCCCAAAAATAATCACAATAGCAGGAGTTTTCAATGAAAACTGTCCGGATGTTGGTTGTCTTTTTTGTGTGGGCATTGTCATTTACTGCGTTTTCATGGGCCGATTCGGTTGACGACCTGATCAGCCAGCTCAAAGACCCCGATCCGCTGGTCCAATGTCAGGCTATTGAACAATTAGGCCAATTGAAGGACAAACGTGCTGTTGATCCTCTGATTGCACTGTTGTCTGCGGATTCGACAAAGACCACGAAAACAGCAGTGCAGTCCAATGTTCCCCTCGACCCGGCCGCTGAAAAAATCAGCACGGCCAAACAGGCCTGTGCCGGGGGGGATAAACATTCCGCTCCAACGGCGTCCACACCGCCTGCCACACTCAAGCAGCTTATTGCGGATATACGCACGGCAAAAAATTTTATTGAAAAACAGAAGGCCATCGAGGCCCTCGGTGCCACGCGGGATAAACGTGCCGTCGAGCCGCTGCTGGCAGTACTCAAAGAGGAGGACTTTGGACAAACACACAGTAAAGTCATTGAAGCCCTCGGTGAAATCGGAGATTCGAAGGTTGTCCCGACCCTGCTGAAATATTTACCAACTGAATCAGAACGCAACGGCGCATCAGCAGCCGGACGCGACACCTTTACGACCAAAGCCGCCGCTGCGGCACTGGCTAAAACCGGTGACCCTCGCGCCGCAGAGCCGCTCTATAAAGCCGCCTTATCCGACCCGTTTCTCAAACACGACGCCGTCGAACTGCTGGTCACGCTGGGCGGATATGAGAGCGTCAAATATTTAAATCTGCTGACCAATGCGGATGATACATTTCTTAAAAGAGACGCCCGCAAGGCCCTTGACAATCTGGGTGAAAATCACGGCCTGGATCCCCTGATTACCCTGCTCAAAGACGCCGACCCGAAAGTCAGGGGGCTGGCGGCTGCCGCATTAACTGAAACCGGCGACAGCACCGTTGAATCGTCGGTGCAGGAAGCGCTGGCGGGACTCAATGAACAGGACCGCAAGGCCATCAATGCCCGGATGGCGGAAAACCAACTGACGCAATCCACGGCCGAATATGCCTCGTCCATGCAGGACTCGGTCAAGATCACGGCCATTGAAGCACTGGGCCAGATTGCCGACGTCAAGGCCGTTCGTCCACTGCTGGCGGCATTGCGGGACAGCGACGAAATTGTCTGCAAGGCCGCAGGCAAGGCGCTGGCCGCCTATCAAAGCAAGACCGTGATTCGCCCCATTGAAATGACGCTGAACAACCAGGATCAAACTGTTGTGAAACAGGCGATTCGGGACCTTGGCTGGATTGGAACGGATTATGCCGTCGAATTGATCGGAAAATTCACCCAGGACAACTTCATCAAACGGGAAGCCATCGAAGCCCTTGGCAACACCGGCAATCCCAAAGCCATCCCTTATCTGGAGCAGGCCATGCAATCGCCTTTCACGGATGACGAAGCGATGACCGCACTGCTTAAAATCAAGCATCCCGATACGCTCAAACCGCTTCTGAAAGGATTGTCTTCCAATAGTTTTGTCACGCGCCAGAAAGCGGTCGAGGCCCTTGCTCAATTTAACGATCCTTCCATCGTTGAGCCGTTGATTGAACTATTTAAGAAAAACGATCACACGGTGCAGGATAAAGTGATTGATGTGCTGAGTAAGTTCAAAGACCCGCGTATCGATTCGGCATTTGCAGAATCGCTGGCCGACCCATTCCAGAAAGACAAGATTCTGGCCATCCTCAAGGAACGCAACTGGCAGCCGCAGACGGTCCGCGACAAAGTCCTGTATTATTCCGCCTGCGAAGATTGGGATAAATGTGCGCAACTGGGACCCGAGGGGGCGGATTTGCTGCTGGCCGAACTCAAGAAAAACTGCTCCAGCGGTGTCGCCAAAGCCCTCAACAAAATGGGGGATGCGCGGGCCTATCCGGTCATGCTGGACTGTGTGAAAAAGTGGCGCGGCTCGCCGGACCTCCTGGCCGGCGCCGAAAAGACCGGCTGGAAACCCCAGACACCCGAAGAAGAATTGATTGTGGCCAGTCTCAAACAGGATAAAGCCGCCCTGAAGAAACTCTGGAGCGATCCCAAAGGCAAAGAGGCATTCATGAATGCGCTGAATTCAGAGAACATGTCGGCAATGAATGCGATTATGCGTCTTTCGATTGGCATGGGGCTGGACGAGATGGTCTCGCCGATGATTGGCCGTTTAAACAGCATAACCAATGACAACACAGCAGTTGGCATAGCCAATCTGTTTCTGAGCAGCGGCAATCAAACCCTCTATTCTGCTGCCGAAAGCTGGGCGACCGGCAAGGGATATGAAGTCATCAAATTTGGTTTCGCTCACGGCCCATCCTGGGGGAACTGGTAACTCACAATAACAACATATAACGGATATGGTTATGGACTGCAAAAAACAGAAAAATATGACGCGCTGTACCTGTACGTATGACCCCTGTTCCAACAAGGGGGTCTGCTGCGACTGTCTGCAATATCATTTGAAGATGCGGCAATTGCCGGGCTGCTGCTTTCCGCCGGCGGTGGAAAAAACTTTCGACCGCAGCTTTGAGGCCTTCGCAAAAGCATGGAAGCTTTGAGAAGAAAAGGACTTAATGATAGACGACATAAAATATACCATTTTCAAAACCCGGCCGGGGTATTTTGGCTTCTGCTGCACTGATAAAGGTGTATTGCGAACCTGTCTGCCGCTGAAAACCAGAGAATCCGTTGAAGACTATCTTTTGGCCGGGATTGCCAATCCTGAATTTGACAAAAAGCTCCTGCCCAACCTGCAGAAACAAATCATCACGTATTACCAAGGTCAGTGTGTTGATTTCTCTAAAACGCCGGTTGATCTGTCCAGCCTGACTCCTTTTACCCAGNNAGAAAGTCCTCCGGGCCTGCATGAAGATAAAATATGGCCACACAAATACTTACAAACAATTAGCCGAACAGGTCGGCTCCCCGAATTCCGCCCGAGCCATCGGCGGCGTCATGGCCCGCAATCCCATCCCCTTGATTATCCCCTGCCATCGTGTGCTATCGGCTAATGGCTCCTTATGCGGCTTTTCAGCTCCCGGCGGTCTGGAAACCAAAAAATGGATGCTAAGTCTCGAGTCTAAAATCATTTAGAATATTTTTTTAAAATTAAATGTAAAATATACTTGACATTATGTATTGTATGATATACTATTTGTATAGTTCGATATACACATATAAATAACAGGAGAAGATTATGAGTACGGCACAAAAAAGAACCTGGTTTGAAATAGCGATTTCTCTGGCGGGTTTAATGTTCAGTGCTTTGTCGTGGTATCTTTTCATGCTGGCCGGGGACAAGTTTTATTCACCTCCCTGGGCATACTCCATACCGTTGGTCAATCTTTTCCATGTGTTGTGTTTGACCGGTTTTGTTCTGGCAGCGGCGAAGTTCAAGTCTAAAAATTTTGATGAACGGGAACTGGCGATTTCACACAACGCCCAAGTCTGCGGTTTTATTGGGGTATTTGTTTATCTGGTTTTCATGGTCATGGTTGTTTTTGCAAAGAATATCATGGCTGTTATGCCGATCCGGTTAATTCTGCTGCTGATTGTATCATCATTTTATTTTAGTGTTCTTGTCTCATCCCTTTCATTTCAACTGCTGTATCAGACAAAATTGAAAACCAGTCTGAATTAAAAAATACAAGGAATTTTCCAGATGAATCGCATACAAAAAATTTCGTGGCTGATGGTCATCTCCATAGGCATTGCAGTTCTGCTGTCCTCTGCGGCAGTGGGAATCCTTTATTACTACTTTGGTTTCCCGAAAGCCGGGGCAGGTTTTGCATTTTTAAGTATCGCCGGCATCGGGGGTTTGGGGCCAATAATTTTCAAAAAAGACCCTGGCGCTGTAACGTGCGATGAACGAGACAGGACCATCAATTCCATCGCCGCCAAGGCCGGATTCGGAGTGTCTTATCTGCTTTTCGGAGTGCTGTGTATGGGGTTTTGGGAGTATTTTCGCGCTGAAGGAAAAGTTCCCGTGGAGATATTGCCTTTGATTTGGATGTTTGCGGGACTGGCCTGTTTTTTTGTTCACGCCCTGACGATTTTGATTCTTTATGGACGGGACAAATCATGTCAAGGAGAACTCAAATGAACCGTTTACAAAAAAAAGCATGGTCTTCATTGATTACAATTACCATCTGCTCTCTGATCTGTCTGGTATGTTTTTCATTCATGGTGGCTCGCAATGCCAAAGGTG
>DLFY01000194.1 GCA_002482415.1 Phycisphaerales bacterium UBA7708 | reverse complement strand
GGGCTGCTACGGCATCGGCGTCAGCCGCGTGGTGGCCGCCAGCATCGAGCAGAACAACGACGCCAACGGCATGATCTTCCCCCCGTCCATCGCCCCCTTCGAGGTCACGGTCCTGGCCATGTCCACCAGGGACGAGAAGGTCATGACCATGGGCCGCGAGATCCACGACTGGCTGGAAAGCCAGGGCATCGACACCCTGTTCGACGACCGCGACGAGCGTCCGGGCGTCAAGTTCAACGAAGCCGACCTCCTGGGCTCCCCCATGCAGATCGTCATCGGCGGCAAGGGGCTGGAGAAGGGCGTGCTGGAAGCGAAGAACCGCAAGACCGGCGAGAAGCGGGAGCTGCCGGTGGCGGATTGGNNCGCGGTGCTGGCGTGGCGGGATGAGATAATGAAGGAGTGGAGATTGAATTAAAGAATTGATTTCAGGGAATCAGTCCAAATCAATTGTTATTGTTTTGGACTGATTCTTTGTTAAATGGATGGGAATATGAGTGATGAATCTCTGAATGAACATCAGTATCAATATGACGTATGTTTTTCATTTTCAGGGAATGAGCGTGGTTATGTTCATGATGTCGCAAATTTCCTGAAAAATACTGGTTTCAAAGTTTTTTATGATGAGTTTGCAGAGGCTGGTTTATGGGGGAAAGATTTATACGAGCATTTTGCAAATATTTATAGCAAATCATCTCGATATTGTGTAATATTTATATCAAAAAGCTATTCAGAAAGATTGTGGACAAATCATGAAAGGAGAAACGCGCAGGAGCGTGCATTTCGTGAAAATTCTGAGTATATATTGCCTGCACGTTTTGATAGTACTGAAATACCTGGGTTAAGAGATACCATTGGGTATATTGACCTTAGAAAAAAAACTCCTGAAGAATTTGCAAGTTTGATCATAGAGAAGATTGGGTATCCAGTTAAAGTTAACTACCTTCCATCCAATCCCAATTTTTTATTTGACGAACTAGATGCGAATAGTAGTCATGAAGAAGATGTGATATATAATATTGCAGTTCAAATTTTTGAATCGCTTAAGATGGCTACATTGGAAGAAAGACGACTACTGTATGATATTTTTTTAAACGGATGTCCAAGTGGATTGCCTGAAAATATTCATATAAATGCAGACTATATTCAAAGATTGGCAGGATACTCTTTAGAAAAAATATTAATGTTGCTTTCTAATGTAGAATGTTTAGGATTTAAAATACATATTGATGATGAAGAAAATGAAAATTATATGTCAGGAATAATGAAGGTTATTACGGTAAGGTGGTATGACCACACTGTTGACGGATATGGTAATTGCACAGATGTTCTTTCTAAAATGTTTGAATCTTTAGCTAGATTATGTTGTCCTAATTGTAGCAGGGCTGCTCTTGATCGGTTGGACTTTTCAAGCCTTGAATTACATTATGATGAGTCTGAGTTTGGAGAAGATAACATTTGTTGAGTTGTCAACGGTCATAATTTTTTGTGCGGTTTTTATAAAATGTTTATATTATTATCGTTGATTTGTGGGACTGGAATTTATGACAATGTTTTGCGAAGATATTAGTGGAGCCAAGGACGTTCTTCTTAGATCGTCTCTCGTCGCTTTGCAGCGAGCTTCCCTCTTAGCGCGTGAAATTGCCATTCAGACGGGCTCACATCTGGTACTGGTAAGGGATGGAACGTTGTTGCGAATTCCTCCTGATGAACTCAGTACGCCAAAAAATACACTTTGAATTTCATGCACATCTTCTCCGTCTGCACCCTGACCCAGGCCGTCAAGGACGTCCTTAAGGACGAGATCGCCTTCGTCCGGTTGCGAAGGCAGATGGTGAGTCTTTCCAATCCACCGTCCGGGAACATCTTATTTTCTTCCGATAACGAGGTGACAGGTTGAACAGTCCTGAACCGACTTCCTCCCTGCTCGATTCCTTGCGAGGCCTGATCCGAAATGCCCGGTCACGGGCTTTGCGGGCCGTCGATACTATCCAGGTGCAGACCTACTGGCAGATCGGCAGGCATATCGTCGAGTTTGAGCAGGGCGGGCAGGCGCGGGCTGATTACGGCAAACGTCTGCTGGAAGAACTGGCAGGCGCTCTGACCCAGGAGTTTGGCAAAGGCTTCGATGCATCCAATCTGCGCTATATGCGATTGTTTTATCAGGCTTTTCCGATTTGTGACGCACTGCGTCACGAATTGAGCTGGACACATTACCGTCTGTTGCTGCGAGTGGATGGAGCAGATGCCCGCATTTGGTATATGAACGAGGCCGCCGGACAAAACTGGAGTACTCGCATATTGGAGCGGCAGATCGGAACCCTTTTTTACGAGCGATTGCTGTCCAGCAAGGATAAGCAAGGGTTGATCAGGGATGTGGCTCAAGAGGAACAATCGCAGTCCTGTACTCCACGCGATTTNNNNGTGTGCCCGGAGCAGGCAGGCTGCTTGAGTCTGACCTGGAGCAGGCCTTGATGAACAAACTGCAGCACTTTCTGCTGGAACTGGGCAAGGGGTTCGCCTTTGTTGCTCGCCAGCAGCGCATTAGCACGGAAACGCAGGATTTTTACATTGACCTGGTCTTCTATAACTATGTTCTCAAGTGTTTTGTTCTGATTGATCTGAAGACCGGGCATCTGTCGCATCAGGACATCGGGCAAATGGATATGTACGTTCGTCTGTACGATGACTTGCGCCGTGGCGAGGGCGACAACCCTACAGTCGGGATATTGCTTTGCGGCAGCAAGGATCGATCTGTTGCCAGATATTCCGTGTTGCACGAGAGCCAGCAGCTTTTTGCCAGCAAATACAGGCTGGTTCTTCCAAGCGAAGAGGAATTGCGCCAAGAGCTGGATCGTGAAACTCAAGCTGCACGGACTGGGGTTACAGAGGAATAGAGGCTGACCATGCACATATTCTCCGTCCGAACCCTGACCCAGGCCA
>DLFY01000084.1 GCA_002482415.1 Phycisphaerales bacterium UBA7708 | reverse complement strand
CAAAATCCGCCTGAACGCTTACCATAATATCACCTGATTATGAACGGCTGCATTAAGGATTCACATGGGGCTTGAATGGGTTGAATTAGTCATGGAAATTGAGGACGCCTTCAACATCAAATTCGATGATGAAGCGGCGGGATCTCTGCATACCGTGGGTCAATTGACAGACTTGGTCCTGAACAAAATCGGCTCGGCATCCACCAATCCCAATTCATTCCGAAAAGCGTTTGGAATACTCAAAGAAACCATCCTTGCAGAACTTCCCGACACCTGTCATATCACCCCTGAGACACCTACCGAAACAGTATTTCCTGCTCGAAACCGAAAATACTGGTGGAATAGAATCGCCCAAAAAGCAGGAGTCAAATTTCCCGAAATAACGATCGCTCCAAAGCTCCTGCTGACAGCAAAATCACTGTTTGGGCTGTCAATCCTGATGCTGATCGGAGGTCTTGTCTGGCTTGAATCTGTTCCGTTTGCGTACTGGATTGTCCTGCTGTCCCTTTGGATCGGATTATTTTTATGTATTTTGCTTTTGAAGCCAGCCTCTGTGTTTTACCCCGGGATATTCCCCATCCCTCCATCCTGCCGCACACTTGGGGATTTGGCCAAAGCAATCCTTGCTCATAATCTCACCCAATTTCAGCCTCTGGACAAGGACGCCGTTTTTACCACACTGGCATTTATTATCGCAGAGCAATTCGATGTGCCAATAGAGACCATCAAACCCGAAACACGATTTATTGAAGATTTGAGGTTCTAACCCATGAACAATCCCTTCTACATTCTCGATGTCTTCGCCGAAGATAAATACGCGGGCAATCAGCTTGCCGTGGTCATGGATGCCGGTAATCTGACCACGCCGCAGATGCAGCAGATTACGCGGGAGTTCAACTTCTCCGAAACGACCTTCATCCTCTCCGATACACCCCGCGATGGCGGCTACGATGTACGAATCTTCACCCCCGCTGCCGAAGTTCCCTTTGCAGGTCATCCGACCATCGGAACCGCCTTTGTCATCCAGGACAAAATCGAACACTGGGCGCGCCAGACTGTTACCCTGAATCTCAAAGTCGGATCGATTCCTGTAAATTATACAGCCCTCGACAATCACCAGCGGATATTATGGCTCAAGGCCCCGCAGCCGCAGTTCGAAGCTTGTTTCACACCGCAGGATTTTGCTCCCATTCTGAATCTCGATATCGCAGACTTTGACGAGCGCTTCCCCGTCCAGTCGGTCTCGACCGGCCTGCCGTTTATCCTCGTCCCGCTGCGTACCCTGGACGCAGTTCGCCGGGCCAAAGCCAACCTGGAAGCCTTCGAGCTGTTTCTGAAAACACACAACACGGCCCGGATGATTTTTTTATTCTGCCCCCAGACGCAGGACCCGGCCAACCACATCCACTGCCGCATGTTCGGCCATCTTTACGGCGTGCCCGAAGACCCCGCCACCGGCAGTGCCAATTCCTGCCTGGCCGCGTACCTGACCTGCTATCGCTATTTCGGTGACAGTAAAATCGATATCCGCGTCGAACAAGGCTATGAAATCGGCCGCCCCTCACTGCTGTATCTGAAGGCCCATCGGCATAATGACACCTTCGACCTCCGCGTTGGCGGCAAAACCCATATCACTGCCGCAGGAACACTGCTATAGCCGCAATATTTATCGCAAGGTTTTACTTGCGAAGTCGCCTCGTTTGCATCACAATAGAGGGAATTTATACCTTGATAGAAAACAGGAGTAACGGAAATGACCAACAAAACAATTACAGCCCCAAAAGGCTTTCTGGCCGCGGGGCTTTACTGCGGCATCAAAAAATCGGGCAAGAACGACCTGGCCCTGATGTACTGCCCCGCCGGCGCAGTTTCGGCGGCAATGTTCACCACCAACAAAGTCGTCTCGGCGGCAGTCACCGTCTGCAAAGAACACACTAAAACCGCCAAAACCTATGCCGTCATCGTCAACAGCGGCAATGCCAACACCTGCACCGGCACCCGCGGCCTGGCCGCTGCCAAAGCCATGTGCGGCAAAACCGCCCAGATGCTGGCTCTCAAGCCCCAGCAGGTCCTGCTGGCCTCCACCGGCATCATCGGCCACCAGCTCCCCATTGACAAAATTACTTCCGGCATCGAAAAAGTCTCCGCCAAACTGAGCGACTCGGCCGCGGGCGGACTGGCCTTCGCCAAAGGCATCATGACTACCGACATCCGCTGCAAACAGGCCTGCAAAACCGTAAAAATCGGCGGCAAAACCATCACCCTGGCTGGAACCGTCAAAGGCGCCGGCATGGTCGGCCCGAATATGGCCACCACCATCGGCATCTTCACCACCGACGCCGCAATCTCTAAAGCCATGCTGCAAAAGGCTTTATCTCTGGCCATCGGCCAATCCCTCAACCGTCTCACCGTGGATGGCCACCAAAGCACCAACGATACAGCCATTCTCTTAGCCAGCGGACAGGCCGGCAACAAATCCATCACCAAAAACGACACCGCCTTCAAAAAATTCGCTCAGGCCCTGATAGAATTGTGCACGGATCTGGCAAAACAGATGGCCCTCGACGCCGAAGGCGCCACACGGATGTTTACGGTTGTGATAAACGGCGCAAATACCAAAGAACAAGCCCTCATCGCCGCACGGGCCGTGGCCAATTATGACCTCGTCAAGTGCGCCATTCACGGCGGCGATCCCAACTGGGGACGCATCATTTGTGCCGTAGGTTCCTCCGGCGTCAAGCTCAACGGCGACAAACTCACCTGCTCCATCGGCGGCGTCACCGTCTTTCGCAACGGCCAGCCTGTGAACTTTGACCCCAAACAAGTCAGCCGGATTATCAGGCAGAAAGAGCATACCATTGTCGTAAATCTCGGTACAGGCAAGCACTCCGACTTCTGCTATGGTTGCGACTTAAGTCGTGAATACATAACGATTAACGCCGATTATCACACATAATCGAGGCCTTTTTATTGGACCTCATTTTAGACCTATAATATCTTTTGCAACAAAACAGACAACTGCCTCGCATTTCTTGCACGGAAAATGCTTGCAATCGGGGGGCAAATCATTAAGATTGGGCGAAATTTTTTGTTACTATTAAAACAATATTTTGTTTGAAAGGAAAAAAGTCGTGAAAAGATTAACAAAATCATTGGGGTTGTTTCTGCCCTTGCTGGCTCTGTCGAGCCCGGTCATGGCGTCTGAAGCTGCCGCCGAAACCTCTTTCGGTACAGAATGGGGAGCTCCCCTGGCGGCATTGACCGCATCTGTTATCGCATTGTGCTTTGCGATGTATTTCTATAAGAAAATGATGTCGGCCTCGGCGGGCACTGAAACCATGATCACTATCGCTGCCGCGGTTCGTAAAGGCGCCTTCGCCTACCTCGGCCAGCAGTACAAGGTCGTCGCGATGGTCTTTGCCGTGCTGGTTGTTGTCTTTACGGTTCTGGCCTATATGGGCATTCAGAATCCCTTCGTGCCGATCGCCTTCCTGACAGGCGGTTTGTTTAGCTGTCTGTGCGGCTTCCTTGGCATGAACACCGCCACCAACGCCTCCAACCGTACCGCTCAGGGTGCCAGCGAAAGCCTCAACCGGGGCCTGCAGGTCGCCTTCCAGTCCGGCTCAGTCATGGGTCTGGTCGTCGTCGGTTTCGGTCTGCTGGATATCTCCCTGTGGTACCTGTTCCTTGATAAAATCATCTACACCACAAGCAACATGGCCTCGGGCGTGGAGTTCCTCGGCCTGACGCTGGTTCCCAAAAACATGGAAGCCGGCCATAAACTGGTCGAAATCACCACCACCATGATTACCTTCGGGATGGGTGCTTCAACCCAGGCCCTGTTTGCCCGTGTTGGCGGCGGCATCTACACCAAAGCTGCCGACGTCGGTGCCGACCTGGTCGGTAAAGTCGAAGCCGGTATCCCGGAAGACGATCCGCGTAACCCCGCCACCATCGCCGACAACGTCGGTGACAACGTCGGTGACGTCGCCGGTATGGGCGCCGACCTGTACGAAAGCTATTGCGGTTCGATTCTGGCCACCGCCGCCCTCGGCGCTGCTCTGCCCGCATCAGCCGTGCTTGCCAGCGGAATGCATCCCATTAAAGCGGTGCTGGCCCCCCTTCTGGTCTCCGCCATCGGCATCATCCTGTCCATCGTAGGTATCTTCCTGGTTCGCTGCAAAGAAGACGCCACCCAGAAGAACCTGCTGCGTGCCTTGTTCCTCGGCACCTTTGGAAGTTCTATTTTAATTCTGGTTGCATTGGCCCTGCTGGCCACCACCGACTGGATTAGCTGGGGAGTGTTCTGGGCGGTTACATCAGGTCTGGTCTCCGGCGTGATCATCGGCCAGATCACCGAATACTACACCTCCGATGAATATGCCCCGACCAAGGGTATCGCCAATCAGGCCAAGATGGGCCCGGCAACCACCATCATCGATGGTTTCGCAACAGGCATGTACTCCACCGGTCTTTCGGTGGTCACCATCGTCCTGGGTATTATGTGTGCGTTTGCATTTGCAGGCGGCTTTACTGACTTTGCAATGGGACTCTATGGCATCGGCTTTGCCGCAGTCGGCATGCTGTCCACACTCGGTATCACCCTGGCCACTGACGCTTATGGCCCCATCGCCGACAACGCCGGCGGTAATGCCGAAATGTCGCATCTGCCTCCGGAAGTCCGCAAACGTACCGACGCCCTCGATGCTCTGGGCAACACGACCGCCGCAACCGGCAAAGGTTTTGCAATTGGGTCGGCCGCTCTGACCGCCATGGCTCTGCTGGCTGCCTATATCGAAGAAATCCGCATCTGGGTCGGTCGTCTGGCCGAACAGGGTTCCGGCATCTATACCGTCGGCAAAGTCAGCTTCTTCAAAGGCACAACCGCCTCGGCTCAGGCCCAGGCCGCATTTGATGCCATCAAGGCCGATGGCGCCATCCTGCTGAGCAACACCAATGCCTCGATTCTGGATTTTGTCAACGCCTACAACCTGAACATCATGAACCCCAAACTCATCTGCGGCCTGTTTATCGGCGGGATGATGGCATTCGTCTTCTGTGCGATGACCATGAAGGCTGTCGGCCGTGCCGCAGGTTCAATGGTCGAAGAAGTCCGTCGCCAGTTCCGTGAAAAACCCGGCATCATGGAAGGCAAAGACACACCGGATTATGCAAGCTGTGTCGCCATCTCTACAGCCGGTGCCCAGAGAGAAATGATTCTGCCCAGCGTACTGGCCATTATCGTCCCGGTCGTAACCGGCCTGCTGCTGGGTGTATCCGGCGTCATGGGCCTGCTGGCCGGCGGCCTGACCACTGGTTTCTCGCTGGCTCTGACGCTCAACAATGCCGGCGGCGCCTGGGACAACGCCAAGAAATTCATCGAAAAAGGCAACCTCGGCGGCAAGAAGTCAGACCCGCACAAGGCCGCCGTCGTCGGTGACACCGTGGGCGACCCGTTCAAAGACACCTCCGGCCCCAGCTTGAACATTCTGATCAAGCTGATGACGATGGTCAGCGTCGTCTTCTCCGGCGTCATCGTCAAATTCGGCCCCGTTATCGCCGAAAAACTCGGCATGAGCATGAATTTCTAATGCATTGACGATGTAGTCCGTTTCGGTTATAGTACAGGGACGTCCTGGTTCGGGACGTCCCTTTTTTATTGCGGTATTTTTTGGAGATTGTGAGATTGGCAAAGACAAAAACAACACCTGAACGGAAGTTTGCGATTGAAGCGGCCCGGCTGGCCCATGACCGGCATTGCACCGATGTCGTCGTCCTGGACCTCAAGGGCATATCCCCGGCCACCGATTATTTCGTCATCGCCACCAGCACCAGCGATCGGCAGGGCAAATCCGTCGCTGATGAAATCAGCGACATGGCAAAGCAATATGACCTGAAGAAATACGCCTCCGCCGGCTACCAGCAGGGACGATGGATTCTGATCGACTATATCAATGTCGTGGTGCATCTGTTCGACCCGGAAATGCGATCTTATTACGACATCGAAATGCTCTGGGGCGACGCCAAAAAAATCCGCTGGCAGCGCGTTAAGAGAAAAGTCAAAGAGTAATTATCAAACAGAAAAAGGCTCTGTCGAAATAATTGAGTATTTTAATCCCCGAAGGGGTCGCAAGTATCATAGCCGGAGGCGTAAGCCTCCGGAACAAAGAATTGTCTTCTTTAAGCCCCAGCGGGGCGACAGAATAAATCGTTTCTGCATAGCCTTATAAAAAAGATTGCTCCGGAAAGTGACTCTGCTTTCCGTCAGGGCTAAAGAATTTGAATAATTCACATAAGTTTGAGCACAATGATATGAAACCTGTCCTTGAAATACTCGAACAGCGCATCAGCGACACACTGGCCAAAGTCAGCGGCCTGCCCAACTGCCCCGCCGTCGTCCGGATGGCCACCGACCCAAAATTCGGCGATTACCAGGTCAACGGCGTCATGGCCGCGGCCAAACAGCTCAAGACCAATCCCCGCCAGTTCGCTGAAAAACTCGTCGCCGAATTAAAGCTGGACGACATCTGCCAGGCCCCCGAAATCGCCGGCCCGGGCTTCATCAACCTGCGGCTGACCCCCGAATTTCTGGCAAACGCCCTGATGAATATCCATCGCGACGCAAATCTGGGCATCGAGAAAACGCAGGCCCCCCAGACCGTCGTCGTCGATTACTCCGGTCCCAATATCGCCAAACAGATGCACGTCGGCCACCTCCGCAGCACCATCATCGGCGACTGCATCTGCCGGATGCTCGAATCCCTCGGCCACAACGTCATCCGACAAAACCACATCGGCGACTGGGGCACCCAGTTCGGCATGCTGGTGCAGTATCTCTATCAGAAGACCGCCGCTGCCACAAACAGCAGCGATCCGGCAGCCATCGAAAAGGCCCTGCAAAATATTCACATTGCCGACCTCGAAGACTTTTATCAGCAGGCCAAAAAACTCGACGATGAAGACGAAGCGTTTCGCAGTGCCGCTCGTCAGCGGGTCGTTGAACTGCACACCGGCCAGAATCCGCTGACCCTGACCCTCTGGCGGCAAATCGTCAATGAATCACGCAAGCACTACCTGCCCATCTATCAGGCCCTGCATATCACGCTGAAAGCCGAAGATGAACGGGGCGAAAGCTTTTATGCAGACAAACTGGAATCCGTCGTAAAGCAATTGCAGGACGGCAGCATGGCTGTCGAATCCGACGGTGCCGTCTGCGTCTTTCCCGAAGGCTTCACCAACAAAGAAGGCGCCCCCCTGCCGTTCATCATCCAGAAGTCCGATGGGGCGTTTCTGTATGCCACCACCGATCTGGCCGCGATGCGTTTCCGCCTGAAAGACCTCCACGCCAACCGCATTATCTACGTCACCGACGCCCGTCAGGCCCTGCATTTCAAGATGCTCTTTGCCGTCGCGACAATGGCCGGCTGGGCCGACGACTCCGTCAAACTGGAGCACGTCACCTTCGGCACCATGCTGGGCACCGACGGCAAGCCCTTCAAGACCCGCACCGGCGGCACCGTCAAACTGGCCGAACTGCTCGACGAAGCCATCCAGCGGGCCAGGGATGTCGTCGAACAAAAGAATCCCGAGCTGCCCGAAGAAAAGAAGGCTCAGATTGCTGCCGCCGTCGGCATCGGCGCTGTCAAATATTCCGACTATTCCAACAACCGCGACAGCGACTATATCTTCAGCTTCGACAAAATGCTGGCCATGGACGGCAACACCGCCCCGTATATGCAATACGCCTACGCCCGCATTAAATCCATCGAACGCAAGGCAGAGGGCAAAGATGTGAATGTCCAGGCTGAATTATCGTCCATCGCCCAAATCGCCCTGACCGACCCGGCCGAAATCGACCTGGCCAAACACCTGATTCGTTATGGCCAGTCCATCCAGAACGCCGCCATCGAATGCAGGCCCAACTACCTGACCAACTACCTGTATGAATTGTCCGGCGCCTTCAGCCGCTTCTATAATGCCTGCCCGGTCCTGCAGACCGAAGGCCCAATCCGTGCCGCCCGGCTGCTGCTGTGCGACCTGACCGCACGCACCATCCGCCACGGCATGAGCCAACTGCTGGGTATCGACGTTCCGGAACAGATGTAGTCAGGTTGTTATATGACATAAAAAAGGCCCCGTTTTCTGGCGGGGCCAACATGTAGTCTGTGTTTTTCGAGCAGCTCAATCCTATTTTTCACCGGCAGCAACCTCGGCGATGTTTAGAATGTGGTCTTTGATGCGTCGATATGACGTCAAAAGGTCCGTATAAATCAGGCTTTTTTGCGGCGAGGCCATACCAGCCTCAACCCGCGCCAGATGCCGGGTGCGGCTTTCTTTAACCAGGCTGGTGATAGCATTGTTCCGGGTATGGGACAGACTCAAAAATTCAGAGGGATTAACAACACCGTCTGTTACGGCAGAAATAATCGAATCCAGAAATTCTGAAACCTTGCTGTGAAGGGTCT
>DLFY01000048.1:63299-72762 GCA_002482415.1 Phycisphaerales bacterium UBA7708 | reverse complement strand
TGACGGTATCTTTGACCATTATGTTTTTAAACAAATAGGATATGCCATTGCTCCTGCAAATGCAGACGAAATTGCGAAACAATATGCACATTATGTTACAAAACGGGCAGGCGGAGAACGTGCAGTCGCCGAAGCTTGTCTTCATATTCTGGATAAATTCTTTACACCTTATAATCCGGAAAAGCTGCCTGCTGCGAAGATTTTATCCGGAGAATGGGCGGTATGATCAAAAGCAGGTTATTTAGTTTCATTTCAAAACGTCGCTGTACCCTTTTAGGCATTGGTCCGATGTCAAAGAATTGCGTGGATGCAGCAATTGAACTGGCAAATACATATGAAATTCCGATTATGTTGATCGCAAGCCGTCGACAAATAGAGACCGAAAAGTTCGGAGGAGGCTATGTCAACAATTGGACGACTGAAACATTTTCTGATTATGTAATCAATCATGACAAAAAAGGGAAAATTGTTTTATCCCGAGACCATGGGGGGCCGTGGCAAAATGAATTTGAGACGGAAGAAAAGTTCAGTTTGAGAAAGTCGATGGAGTCCGCAAAGAAATCATTTCAGGCGGATATCGAATCGGGTTTTGAATTAATTCATATTGATACAAGTATTGATATCTTCGGAATACCTCACAGGGATGAAGTGCTTCAGCGATTATTTGAATTATATGAATTCTGTTGGAATATTGCTCAGCAAAATAACCGTCAGCTTGTGTTTGAAGTTGGAACGGAAGTGCAGACAGGAAGTACCTATAATCCAGAAGAGGTGGAATATAATCTTTCTGAAATATTTCGATTTTGCAATTCCAATAAACTCCCTGTTCCGGCATTTATTGTGGTGCAAACAGGAACGTGCGTCAAAGAAACAAGAAATATTGGAACGTTTGATTCGCCTGTAAGAATAGCCGGAGAGTTACCGATAGAAATTCAATTACCAAAAATATTGGATGTATGTCGCAGGTACAATATTTTAATAAAAGAGCATAATACCGATTATCTTTCCGATGAATCCCTGGCCTGGCATCCAAGACTGGGAATACATGCTGCGAATGTGGCCCCGGAATTCGGAGTGACTGAAAGCAATGCGTTTTATGGAGTATTGAAAGAGTACAAATTGGACCATATTGCGGATCAGTTTATTGAATTGTCTTATAGTTCACATAAGTGGAAGAAGTGGATGCTTCCGAATTCCAATTCGGGAAAACTTGAAAAAGCATTGATAGCCGGGCATTATGTATTTGCAACAGATGCATTTTCTGATCTGAAGAACAAAGCCGAAGCGGAGTTGGTCAGATTTAATATTAATATCGATGAATATCTGAAAGAAAAAGTGAAATTGTCAATGTTGCGATATTTAAAACATTTTCACATGATTGAAATATGACGAAAAGAACAGCTACTATCATATTAAACCGAAATCTGCCTCAGGTCGCTGATCAGCTTTATGAGGCGCTTGAAAGAAGCAGTTCACGTTATACGGACATTTATATTGTGGAAGCAGGCACGGATGGTGATAAATTGTCCAGACATTGTGCCTGGTGGGCTGACTGGGAAGATGCAACTAAATACGGATTACGAACGCCGAGAGGGTTTAATTACGGACTTTGCCAGTTGTGGAAAGAAGGAAAATTCAAAAATTATGACTTCTTTTTCCTTTTGACCAACGATACGGAATTTAATGGTGCACCGGTGATAGAAATATTAAGTGAGGAGATGGATAACCATACGCGTGTTGGAATCCTGTCGCCTTGTTCCAAGAGGTGGGGTGAAGCTCAATTACTGGGTCCAGGCAGAACCAAATATTTTTGGTATGTACAAAACGTAGCGCTGATGATGCGTAGATCATTTGTTGAGTCCGTAATGCATGTCGATGATCCGAACTACATGAATTTCCTCTATGATGGAAATAATTTTCGTGGCTATTGTGCCGATCTGGAGCTTGTCATAAAAGGCTATGCAAACGACTGGGCAACGGCAATTACAACAAAACTATATGCTGAAGAGAATGAAGCCTATCTGAGAACCAAAGCCGATTTAATCAAAACCGATTCATTTGAAGAAAATATCCGTAAATATGTGAATGAAGGTCGCACATGGATGCGCAATAAATATGGTTTCAATAGCCATTGGATGATGCAGAAGTATGCGAAATTCATGTATGAAACCTTTTTTGAATATTATTCGGATCTCAAAACATACTCAATATGATAACGTTCAAATAATCCCTGGAAAGACAATGAATTCCTTGAATAACCGTCAACATAATGTAATCGTAAAACCGTGGGGACAAGAAGAAATTCTTGAACTTAATGATTGCTATCTAGTGAAGCGATTGACCATGCACCGTGGACATCGCTGCAGTCTGCAATATCACAATAAAAAAAGAGAAACCGTCTATGTTCTTTCTGGAAAACTGAAGATAGATTTGGGCCATCAGGATTCGGAATTGAACTCTGCATTCTATACACCGGGGGATTTTATAACCATACCGGCAAAAATGGTCCATCGGATGGAGGCGGTGGAAGATTGTGTCTATCTGGAGTCGTCCACGCCAGACACAGATGATGTGGTACGCCTTAGCGATGATTATAATCGGGGCGAACGATGAGTTATCGAGTCCTGATTCCTACGGCGGGGACAGGTTCACGGCTGGGCGAGTTGACTCGGTATTTGAACAAATCCCTTGTTACAATTGGAAACCGACCGGTTCTTGCCTGTTTGATTGAGCAATTTCCCAAAGACGTGGAATTTGTGGTTGCTCTTGGCTGCAAGGGCAATCTGGTAAGAGAGTTTTTGTCTTTGGCATATCCGAGACGAACATTTTTATTTGCCGTGGTGAACCCATTTGAAGGTCCCGGGGCGGGGCTTGGTTTAAGTATTCAAGTGTGCAGAAAATATCTTCAGGAACCTTTTGTTTTCTGCTCCTGTGACACCCTGGTTGAGGAACAGATTCCTTCCCCGCTTAATAATTGGATGGGATACGCTCCTGTGGAAGATCTTCGGCCTTACCGGACCTTGCGTCTTGCCGGAGATAAAGTGTCGGACATTTGTGAAAAAGGGGCCGAGGGACCAGGCCTTGAAGCATATATCGGGCTTGCCGGAATTAAAGATTATGCGGCTTTTTGGAGTGCCATGGAAACCGGCGGAAGCGAGGCGATTCATACAGGTGAAGTGTATGGCATCAGGCCGCTGCTGGCTGGAGATATACAGGCAAAACGCTTTACCTGGTGGGATACAGGCAACATGAACTCTTTGGCAAAAACCAGAGAAAAATATAAACAACCGGACATGCCGAATATTCTCGATAAACCTAATGAGGCGATCTGGTTTGTCGGCGATGCAGTAATTAAATTTTCCGCGGATGAAGCGTTCATCGATAATAGGGTGAATCGCGCAATCCACCTTGCCGGATATTGTCCGCCGGANNCGGTAGTGAGTTCCACCGGTCATATGTACAAATATCATAAAGTGGAAGGGAAAGTGCTTTCTGAGATTATTACGCCTCAATTGTTTGAACATTTTCTCGATCATTCCGCCGTTTTCTGGCAGCGATATGAATTGAAATCTGATGACTGGGTTGCCTTTCGCAAGGCCTGTCTGGTTTTTTACCGCGATAAAACGATACAGCGTATTCAGCAGTTCTATGAAACTTTTCAACGTACAGACGGCAATGAATGCATCAATGAAGAATCCATGCCTGTTTTGACTGATCTGCTTGAAAGGATTGACTGGAACTGGCTGTCCGAAGGTATTCCAGGCAGATTTCATGGAGATTATCATTTTGAGAATATCCTCTGGTCGGAAAGCGACAAACGCTTTACGTTTCTGGATTGGCGACAGGAGTTTGGGGGATCCCTCACCACAGGGGATATTTATTATGATTTAGCGAAGCTTCTGCATGGTTTGATCGTTTGTCACGAACTAATTGCTCGTGACTTGTATAAAATTGTGTGGAAAAGAGACCAAATCCGCTTCGATTTGCTGCGACGCCAGGTTCTGGTAGATTGTGAAAAACGATATGAGAAATGGCTTGCAGAGCAGAAATATAATGTACGTAAAGTAAAAATGCTGACCGCCCTGATTTATCTGAATATCGCAGCGCTGCATCATTATCCATATTGTTTATTGCTGTACGCCCTGGGCAAGCAGATGTTGAAACGAAGTTTGGAGATGAAATGAAGCACGTGCGGACTATGGATGTGCCGCAGTCCGGAACATGGGATTGGATTTTCAGAATATGATTATGAAACGAGCAGCCGGTCTATGGGAAATATGGAATGCAGTTGATTAAACGTGACAATTGTGTATTTTCGGATAAGCAGGACCTGGAGCATTTATACACCTTCCGGGATTTTCCTGTTTTCATGGGATGTGTTGATCATGCTGCTGACAGGGATCTCAAAGTGGACATGAGCTGGTGGATCAGCAGGTCCACGGGGAGTATTCAGCTCAATCCTTTGGTGCCGCTGGATGTGCTTTACGGCAGCGGACATGGATCCGGTTCGGTGGGAAAGCTATGGCGGCGGCATCATTCGGCATTTGCCGAATTCATGGGTCAATACGGGCCGAAAAAAGTGCTTGAAATCGGGGGAGGGCATGGAATCCTTGCCGCAAATTATCTTCAACTCAGGCCCGATGCGAATTGGACGATTATTGAACCCAATCCCACGGTGCCGTCAGATGCCCGGATTCATATTGTGCGGGGTTTCTTTGGCCCGAAATTTGTTTCTGAAGAAGAGATTGACTCTGTCGTACATTCGCATGTTCTTGAGCATATTTATGAGCCTATGGATTTTATGGCGTCGATTTCACGATTACTCGGCGATGGACAACGACATCTGTTTTCGGTGCCCAATCAGCAGATTATGCTGAAACGAAAATATACAAATTGCATCAATTTTGAGCATACGGTTTTCCTGACAGAGCCGTTTATTGATTATATCCTGCGCCGGAATAATTTTCGAATCGAAGGCAAACAGTATTTTCTCGAAGATCATTCCATATTTTATTCGGCTATTCGGGAAGAGCAGAGTCTGTGCCCTGCATGTCCTGATGAATATGAAAAAAATCGCGGAATTTACGAGGATTATATTTGTTATCATAAAGAATTGATTCGTGAATTAAATGCCAGGATGAAAAATCATCAGGGCGAAATCTATCTTTTCGGGGCACATATTTTTGCCCAGTATCTGCTGAATTTCGGCCTGGATGAATCTCGCATCCGGTACCTGCTGGATAATGATTCCGCCAAGCAGAATCGTCGTCTTGCCGGATCACAACTGTGGGTCAAATCCCCCGGCATTCTCAGGGAAGCAAAAAGCCCCGCTGTGATTTTAAGGGCTGGAGCGTTTCAGTCCGAGATTAAAAATGATATCCTTGATAATATTAATCCCGGGGTTGTCTTCTGGGAATAAGAAAGGAAAGACCGATGGCCAGTCTTGCCATATTTGCCAATTTCAGGATTGATTCTCTGGAACGATTACAGAGAATGAAGGACTCTTTTATGTCCTTCAGGTCAATTGATGCTGAACAATGGATCATCAATATACGGGGTCAATACAAGGCGGAGGCCGCTGCCTTTTTGGAGGGTCATTTAGGTTCGCGGTTAATATTGTTCCGCCTGGAAAGCCCTGAGGGGTGGTTTCATGATTCCCGCATGATGGCCGAAAATATTCATACACAATATGTATTGTTCTGGATCGAAGACCATGTTAATCTGGTTTCTGATTGTTCCATTTATTCCGATATTCTTGACGATATGCAGGCGGCCAATATCGAATTTCTGCCGTATACATTTCATTGGATGACAAAACGTTATGAATTGATACCGCAAACGGAGATGAAATACATAACCTGGCTGGATCTGAATCATGACACATTCAAACTGCTTCTGAAAAAAGCGCCTCTGGCTTATATCCTTTTCACCACGGCCATATTCAATAAAAACATGTTCAATCGCATTATTTTTGAGGATGATGTCCGTCTGGCCATTAAATGGCCGAAAGAAACTCCATTTTCATTCGAGAAATCATCGCATGACACACATTGGTTGCCAGTCAGAGTCGGCTTACCCAAATTTGAGCTTTTTGCCTCCATTGATGATGATTCCGAGGTCCCGGGTTCATGCCTGATATCCAGGGGCTTGTACGAGGCCCGTCAGCGGCGAAAAACGTTGGGATATCCTGATGAGATCAGGCCTATATCCATCGATAACCGTAAAAAGACGGCTGTGTCAACCAGTTCTTCTTCACAGCTATCATCCCAGCCCCAATATGCCAAGGATAAATCTACCAATATAAATCGGAGATTAAATATGCAAAATGAACAACTTCCTCAATCGTCAGTTTCCGGGCAGAGAAACACAGCCGCAGTACTCAATCAATCTGTCGATAAGGATAAAATATTCACGCACTTGACCGAAAAAGAAAAAGAAACCTTAAGTCAACTCGCTGGTCAGATTAATGGTAAAGTCTTTGTGGAAATTGGCTCCTATCTCGGGGCGTCCTCATGCTATATTGCCGAGGGTATCCGTGCTGCAGGAAACGGGGGGGTACTGTACTGTGTGGATACTTGGCATAACGAAGGGATGTCGGAGGGGCCTCGGGATACCTATGCAGAGTTTCTCGGAAATGTTATGGCTTATCAAGATATTATTGCTCCGATTCGAGGCAGGAGCCAGGAGGTAATGAGCGGATTTCCGGAATCAATCGATTTTTTGTTTGTAGATGGAGATCATAATTATGCCGGCGTTAAAGCGGATTGGGACAATTGCAAAATTAAGTTAAAAGATAATGCTGTCATTGTATTTCATGACTGGGGCTGGGCGGAAGGAATTCAAAAAGTAGTTCGGAATGACATTCTACCATGTGTGAAAAAGAGCGGAAGTTTGCCTAATATGTGGTGGGGGATAATAGATAAAGGGAAAATTAAGGTGACGAATTCTGATCAAACACAGCAGTATTATCACCAACAGACGCGGGATATCCGCAGAATTATCGATGGCTTCAAGTCGTTTCAAATTCCAACGGAAGGAAAAGCGATTGATATCAACGAATTTATGTGCTGGATGGGCGAAAATAAGGAATTAGTGGAATATTACCGGAAATTGGACGATGTCTTTATAGAAAAATGCTTGGAACATTATATTGCTTATAAATTCTGTGATTTGCGGCCGGGGCAGGTCTATATTGATATTGCCGCATCCGGCAGTAACTGGGCGGATTGTTTACTAAAAAAAGGAATTCAGGCTTATAAACTGGATTTATCGTATAAACCGGGAATACACGGGATTGCCATCGGCGCCAATGCCGTCTCGACCGGCCTAATGGCCGATACGGTTGATGCCATGTCGCTGCAATGTGCATTTGAAACATTCCAAGGAGATAACGATATTCTGTTTCTCAGGGAGGCAAAACGCATTCTTAAGGATGGAGGTCGAGTCCTGATTTCACCGTTATATGTCGATGAGACACATTTTATCTTATCCAGTCCCAAGTCGGATATTTCCGAATCGCCCCTGGACAAAGGATCTACTAGGGTTTGGCGTGAGGATGAATATAATGAAGCGTTCAGCCGACATTATTCTCCGCAAGCCGTGTTCGAAAGGCTTTACAGCAACCTCAACGGGCTGGACGCTGCAATCATTTATATCAGTAATCTTGAGGATTTAAGAACACAATTCCCGGGACAGCGCATTTATTGTGATTTCAATTTGCTTATTTCAAAACCTGTCCGCTGCCGAAACAGCAATCAGGGGGCGGATTTAACCACGATTTATAACAACCAGTTTTATGAAGAACATCAGGATGCTTCTGTCAAGTCAGCCCAGGCCGTTGTCCCGGTTATCCTGGATGTCTTCAAAGCTCAATCCGTGATTGATGTTGGTTGCGGGGTTGGTGGCTGGTTGCATGTATTTCAAAAGTATGGTGTTTATAATATTCTTGGATTTGATGGGAATGAACTCAAACCTGAAAAATATTATGTAGATAAAAACTGCATACGTACCAATGTTGATTTTACAAGTGATCAGTTTAAAATGTCTCAAAAAGCAGATCTTTTAATCTGCCTTGAAGTAGCTGAACATCTGCCCCACTCTGCCGCGGATCAATTCATCAGGAACCTGACGACCGGTTCTTCAGCTATTATTTTTTCTGCTGCGGTTCCGGAGCAGACCGGCGTTAACCACGTCAATGAGCAGCCNNTATTGGCGTGAAAAGTTTAATAAATGCGGCTATTATGAAGTCGACTTTATACGGCCTTTGATATGGTGTAATGAATGTATCAGTTGGTGGTACAGGCAGAATATTACCTGTTATGTAACAAAAGAAGTATTGCTGGGCAATTCAAAATTGCTTGAGCTGGCCAAAGTGCACGGCCAGAGGAAAGATCCGCATAAATTAACAATCATCAATGAATGGGTACTCCGAAATATGTTTGCGGCAAAGGTGTCGCAGCAAAAATCTGGCGCCCGGCAGAAAATCGACTCCCTCCAGAATGTGGCTGTGGTTCCCATACCTGGCGCAAGCCGTCCTGTTTCATCGGTTTCGGTTATTATCCCGACGCGCAACCGGGCAGTGTCGCTGGAGCAAACGCTTTATTCCCTGGGATCAATTCAGAATCCGGGATGCCACTATGAAATTATCGTCGTTGATAATGGCTCTACGGATACAACTCGCCAAACAGTTGAATCATTCCGGAACAGGCTGGCTGATTTGAGATATGTGTATGAACCCAATCCCGGCCTGCATAACGGCCGTCACCGCGGGGCATTTGAGGCCAGAGGGCAAGTCTTATGTTATCTGGATGACGATGTTAAAGTGGATCCGTTATGGCTGAAATCGGTAGTCGAGACCTTTGAGACAACCGGCGCGGTCCTGGTCGGCGGCAAGATTCTGCCTGAATATGAGCAGACTCCCCCGGACTGGGTCAAAGAATTTGTCAAACCCGTTGGTAATTACGGCTATAACATCGGCCAGCTAACGCTGATTGATCTGGGCGAACAAATTCGGGAAATTGACCCCATCTATGTCTGGGGTGCCAATTTCTCCATTCGTAAAGATGTCTTATTCGAATGCGGTGGGTTCCGCCCGGATTCCATGCCCAAAGAACTGCTGGATCTCCGCGGCGATGGCGAAACCGGCTTATCCCGAGCCATCAAACAGAAAGGCTATAAAGCGTTCTATCATCCCCGGGCCATGGTTCGCCACTGCATCTCCAAAGATAGACTCACGGTGGATTATTTCTGTACCCGGATGTTCAGTCAGGGAATTTCCGATTCATTTACCGAGATTCGCAATGCGGGCAAACTGCCCAACCCCGTAGTGTCGGCGATCTGGGAGGCCTATCAGAAAGGCAAAATGCATCACCACCAGATCGTACAGAATAATCCGAATTTGCTGTCCTGGATTACCCGCAAAGATTATTTTTCAGAATGCCAGTCCAAAACACCGGCTTCGGCG
>DLFY01000048.1:29051-63287 GCA_002482415.1 Phycisphaerales bacterium UBA7708 | reverse complement strand
ATGTTCATGTTTAAAATACAAAAAGAGAAGGGGTCGTGTATGAAAACAAACTATGGGTTATTTATCATTTTTATCGGTTGCCTGACTATTCCGTCTGTGGCCGTCCAGAATTATGATATCATCTTGCTATCCTATCCCCCCAATGGCATAGCAAGCGGTCCGGCGGGCTTAAACGACCTGAACCAAATTGTAGGACCGGTGGGAGGGGGGATGGGAAATGTTTATGTGTGGCAAGATGGTAATAAAAGCGATATCCCTTTTCCGGTAAGCCTTGAATTTGGGACTGCGGCATACGACATTAGTAACACCAGTCATGTTGTTGGAGGAAATTGGATTCAACAAGGTCAATTGTGGAATGGGAGCCAATTGGTTCCTCTGGGCACATTGGGTGGCAGCAGTTCCATGCCTTATGCTCTGAACGAATCCGACCAGGTCGCAGGCAGCTCACAGACCGTGACAATCAATGAAACCGTTCCCTTTTTATGGCAAAATAATACGATGATTCCGCTTGGCACCCTCGGAGGTCACTACGGACGTGCCTATGCGATTAACAATCATGCCGTTGTCGTCGGCTTCTCACAAAACGCTTCAGGCGACACGCGAGCCTTTATCTATCGCAACAGCACTATGACCGACCTGGGTACCCTCGGCGGCAGCCAGAGCAACGCCGTGGCCGTCAATGACGCCAACGAAGTCGTCGGCTGGTCCGAAATCGCCAGCGGCTATCAGCACGCCTTCGTCTGGCGAAATGGCGTCATGACCGACCTCGGCACATTGGGCGGCAACCAGAGCCAGGCCTTTGATATTAACGACGCCGGCCAGATTCTCGGCTGGGCCGAAACCGCAACCGGCTATCGCCCCCTTGTGATCTGGGAAAACGGTATCCCTGTCCGTCTTAACAGCCTTATCGCCCCCGACTCCGGTTGGGAACTGGTGATGGTGGGGGGGCTCAATATCGATGAAAAACCGTTGTATCGAATCAATAATAATGGTACCATCCTCGGGATCGGATTTGTCAATGGTGGAAGTTATCCATTTTTGATGCTCCCGCGTCAGAATGCCTTTTTACTGCACGACAGCAACGAGGACGGAACGGTCAACCTGCTTGATTTTGCCCGGATGTCCGACGAATGGTTAAAATGAGGTATATAAAGTGGAATTCATACCCGTCAACACACCATCACTGACCGGCAGCGAGGAAAAATATCTCGCTGACTGCATCCGCACCGGCTGGATTTCTTCCGAAGGCCCGGCCATCAGGGAATTTGAGCAGAAATTCGCCGCCAAAATCGGCCGCCGCTGCGGCATCGCCGTCAGCAACGGCACCGCCGCCCTTGAAATCGCCGTCAGAGCCTTGAATCTCGGCCCCGGCGACGAGGTTATCCTGCCGACATTCACCATCATCTCCTGTGCCGCTGCCGTCGTCAAAGAAGGGGCCATCCCCGTCGTTGTTGATGCCGACCCCGTCACATGGAATATGGATGTCACCCGACTTGCAGAAAAAATCACCGCCCAAACCCGAGCCATCATGCCCGTTCACATCTACGGCCTGCCCGTTGATATGGATCCGATCATCGAGCTGGCCCGCAGGTATAATCTCAAAATCATCGAAGACGCCGCCGAAGCTCATGGCCAGACATACAAAGGCAAACCCTGCGGCACCTTTGGCGACCTGAGCATCTTCAGCTTTTACCCCAACAAGCTCATTACCACCGGCGAAGGCGGCATGCTTGTAACCGACGATGAAGCCCTCGCCGAGCGCTGCCGCAGCCTCCGTAATCTGTGCTTTCAGCCCCAGCGGCGTTTTATCCATGAAGAACTCGGCTGGAATTACCGTATAACTAACCTCCAGGCCGCACTCGGCCTGGCCCAGTTGGAACAGTGGAACAGCTTTATTCAGCGAAAACGCAAAATGGGCCGCCTTTATACGGAATTATTAACAGGTGTCGAAGGCATCCAATTGTCCCTCGAAAAGACAGACCATGCCGACAATATCTATTGGGTATTCGGCCTTGTCGTGGATGAAAAATTAGGCTCCGCAAAAACCATCATGGACAGATTGGCCCAGAACCAAATTGGCACCCGCCCGTTTTTCTATCCCATGCACCGGCAGCCGGTCTTCCAAAAAATGGGTTTGTTTTCAGGCCTTTCCTGCCCCGTTGCCGAACGCATCGCCGAACAGGGTTTTTATCTGCCCTCTGGCCTCGGATTAACCGAAGACCAGATCGTCTATGTCACCGATTGCCTCAAACAAGTATTAAAATCATAAACCGGAACCACTATGGCCGTTTTTCAGCATTATGCCCGCTATTACGATTTGCTCTATCAGGATAAAGATTATCCGGCCGAGATTGCATACATAGTGGATAAGATAACCCGCTATCAGCCGGCCGCCAAAACCATCCTCGACCTCGGCTGCGGCACAGGCAAACATGCCTGCCTCCTGGCCGAAAAAGGCTATGATGTCGTCGGAGTCGATTTCAGCGAATCCATGATTGCCTTAGCCAAAGATCGGCGAAATCAGCAAAATAGAAGCTCACAATGTCCGGTATTCCAGCAGGGCGATATCCGGCATCTCAACCTGAACAAGCAGTTCGATGTCGTCATCTCCCTGTTTCATGTCTTCAGCTACCTGACGGCCAACGAGGACCTGACACAGGGCTTCCAAGCCGTCTCCCGCCACCTCAAACCCGGCGGCCTTTTCCTGTTTGATTTCTGGTATGGCCCGGCCGTCCTGGCCCAGCAGCCCGAAATCCGGACCAAAAACCTCGCCGATGAAGTCATCGAAGTCCAGCGTCTTGCCCGTCCTGAAATACACATCAACGACAACATCGTCGATGTCAATTACGACCTGTCCATCCGCGAACGTTCCACCGGCAAAATCGGTACCGTCCGCGAACAGCACCGGATGCGATACCTCTTCCTGCCCGAGGTGCGGCAATATCTCAAGAACGCCGGCCTCCAATATCTTTTTGCCGAGGAATGGCTGACTTGCGGTATCCCTTCGGCCCAAACCTGGGGAGTCTGCTGCGGTGCTGCTCATTCACGGTAGATGCGGCCTGTCTATCCTGAATCTCCGTATAAAGACCAGTTAAAGAATACTGCACCCATTCAATACACAATCCGTATCCATAGTAATACCCCCATCGAAATGCGGAAAAAATGATGTCAATATCAGTAGTTTTCCTTATTTTGCTGAATCCAATCGGTTTATGCTGAATTGCGATTGTTTTACGGCGTGGTTTTGCATAAAATAGAATGCCACCTTATGAAGCAAAATCAACAGAATGGTTTCTGTATGATTACTTTTTTCTGAGAGGAGAAAACCATGAAATCGTCTATTTCACTTTTTGCCATCTTGACTTTCGCAGGATTGTTGTGTCTTGCAGGCATAATGCCCTGTTATGCCGAAGTCACGATTACCATTTCTCCTGAACTTGCGGTTCAGCAGGGTGCCCAGTGGCATATCCTGTCGGAGCCGGGGACATGGTATGACTCGAATGTCCCTGTTTCACTGCCGCCGGGAATGCATACCATTGAATTCAGAAACCTGTCGGATTGGGCCGAACCCATGTCGCTGCAGATCGTGGATGCAAGCGGTGCTCAGCAGCCTATCGCTGTTAGCTATACCGCCTTAACCCATCTGCCGCTGGGTGAAATCCCCAACCAGCTTGCCTGGCAGGGGCAGACGCTGCAAATGATGATTTGTCTGCCGGATTCCAATGGTCAGGCCATAACCAATGCAATCCTCACCGTCCAGACGCAACCGGCCCCGCAGGGGACTTTCTCGCTGACGCCTGCCATGGAGCCGGGCTACTATGTACTCAGCTACCTGCCTGCCGCCGAAGACCGCGATGATTTTTTAATCATTCTCGAAGGGCGCACCCCGGATGATTCCCATAAGGCCGGCCAACTGGTCCGCATCAGTCCCATGCAGCAGTTTGTTGATGAAGCCACGATTTTCAAGACAGGCCAGCATACCAAAATGATCTCCGGCCAGTCCTCGATTCGGACCAATGAGGATATTCCCAGTGCAGTAGCCCAAACCTTTAATTACAAAGCCAATACCAAGCCCCGCAGCATCCGTATCGAAGGGGACCATATCGAAATCAGCCGCTATAATGACGATAACAAGCTGTATCTTCAGTTGTGCGCCACGACGGATTCGGCTGGAAATATCCTCAACGCGGATATCAAAAATCTGGAGATTATCGCGGATGTATTGATCATCAAAACACGACTGTGGATGCCTGCAACCAACGTCACAATAAAAGCGGTGGAATTGTATTTGGAAGATGAAGACCCTGCGAATCCGGCTTGTATCGTCACGACGCCGGTTATCTTAACGAACCGACCGGCGCTGCCTTCAGGGGCTGCACAGGGTGTCAATGGTGTCGCCGGTTTGAATGCGGGTAATATCACGATTGATGTGATGGAATTCCATTCGGCTCAATCCTCCTCCGGAATGACTCCGAAACGATTTATTCTGGATGGCGGCAACGGTCAGCCCGCAGGCCAGGGCAGAAAAGGCGCCAATGGTCCGGCTGTGCCGTATCTGGACAGCATCCAGGTTCGTTTTGAAACCTGGTTAGGAACAGATAAATGGTCCAGTTCTGTTGAATCCGGAGGATCTTATAAAATCACATCCGTGGTATATCGCGACAACTCCTCCATGTGGGATTTCGACTGGGATACATGGCCCACTGGATGGAGCGGTTCAGCCACGCTGCCTCATGGTTTGCCTGCCGTGCCGGGCGGATATCCTGGCGCTGGCGGTAATGCGGGAAGTTTAAAAAGCACCGTACCGGCGGATGCGTATTACTCCCTGTTTGCCGGCCGCAAAGGCCTTACTGCTGAGGCTTATGCGGGAGGACAGCCAGGAACTCCGCAGTATTATTTCCAATTGATATTTGATCTGTATGGGTCTTTCGGCGGAAGCTATTCGTCCAGTTGGGGATATTACGGCTCAGCTCAATGGGGCGCGGCCGCCTATCCGCCCGATGACAGCGGAATTCCCAATGGCCAGCCCGGAACCTATGAAGAAATTCCCTCCGGCATGGAACAGTTCTCACCGGAAAACTTCAACCAGAATCTGAATATTATCCGGCAGTTCTACCTGGCCAACCAGATCGATGTCTGCAAACAGAAAATCGATAAATACATCCAGTTGATCAGCCTGTTTAAACAACGGCCTGAGTGGAATACACTGGAGTTTGTGCGGAAATGCCGTGTCGAAACCATCTACGGTGATCTTCGCTCCATGCAGAACCGCATCGAAAACGGCCTGGACTACTACGGCAATCCCGCCGGATGGGCGCCCATGCTCAGCTTTGAAGTCAACCGGACCATCTTCGATAATGAAATCGACCGAGCCGTCAACATGCTGTATCTGTCTTACTGGCTCAAGGAAGAAGCCTCCAGTGCCCAGCAGCGGGTTGGAGCATTGTCCGATACGATTGAGGCCATGAAGGAAGAAATCGTTACCCTCAAACAGCGGTATGATGAGGCGGTCAGCTCAATGCCTGACCTCGAAACTGAAGCGGTTTTTCTCAAGCAATCCATTGAAATGGTTCAGCAAAAACTCAAAGATCGAGAAGACCAGTTGCGGCTGCAGGCCAGGGAAAACCTTCGCGAACCCTGGTGGAAGACCGGACTCAAGATTGCCGGCTCCATCTGCAGCATGATTCCAGTGGGGCAGCCTGCCCTCGGAGCCATCGGCAGCGGAATGACCCTGGCGGCCAATTTCGACCCCGATGATCCATGGGCAACCGTGACCGGTGCGGTGGATGTTACCTCAACACTCGTTTCGTCCAAGTTAAAAGAGTGTGCCCAGGCGCAAAAAGCGGAAATCGACGGTATGGATATGGAACTGGCCGATGATGAACAAGTCAATGAATCATTTCTGTCCAAATTGTCAGAAGGCGGCAGTGCCGTAACCTCCGCATTTTCACAGATTTCCGGTATTATTTCAGCCCGTGAAGCGCCCAAAGACAAAATCGATGCGGAACTGGCCCGTCTGGCTGCCGAAGATCAGGAATTTCAGGCCTTGGCCGATGAAATCAAAGCCCTTCTGGACAAAAAAGCCGCGCTGGCACGCAAAATCGCAATCGCCGTTCAGGATATCAGCACCATTCCCAATCAGATTTCAACCAATATCCAGTCCATCAACTGCTTTGTGCGGGAAAAGGCTTCCACCGACATGGCTTTGAGCAATGAAGCCCTCGAATATCTGACTGCCATGGAAAATCGCGCCAATGACCGGCTCATCAAATATCACTATTATCTGGCCAAAGGCTACGAATATCGTCTGCTCAAGCCCTATACCAATCCACTTGATCTGACTCCCATGTTCAGCAAATTCAAGGATATCGCAACAGTCAATACGCAAAACGGTTATGTGCTTCAGCCGGATCAGTTTACTTCCCTGAAGGCTATTTATGAGGATATCCTGTCGGGCATTGCCGAAGAAATTTTCGACCAGTACAATCGCAACGCACGCCCGGAATACACGGTCAAGGCACGCTTTAATCTGCTGCCCGAAGAGCTGGAAAAGATCAATGCCGGCCAAACACTTGTTCTGAATCCAATGGATCTGGGGCTGTTTAACGGTATTTATGAAGAAAACCTCCGCATTTCGGATTTGTCGGTCTATGCCATCACTGCCGATCCCAACGGCAATCCTCTGGGTGATACCGCTTATGTTGATTTGCGAATCGAGCACCCCGGAGAATCGAAACTCAAATCCAACGGCACCATCTATCTGTTTCGTTACAGTCAGGGCGGAGACTCCCGGCCCATCGAGTGGGGCGGACGATATAACCTGGCCGATCAGACTCTCGAGGCCATCCGTCCCAGCGCCGCCAGCGAATCCCTGCTGCGGTCCCTGCTGGAAGGGGATGCCGCCTCGGATATGATGCTCTATTCGCTGCCGTCTGCATGGGCCGACCTCAAAATCTCCAAAAGCTCTGTCAATACGATTCGTACCGCACATGGCGTTGTCTCCCGCGATAATATTGTCATTCGCAGCCTGCGTCTGGAGCTGACCTATGACTTTGTCCGCAAAAATACGAATCTCGCCGAAATCCAGGTCGGCATCCTGGAAGCCAAAGAACTCAACGGACAGTGGTTCAGCAGTACCAGCCGCTTCCAGCCGTATATCGGCGTCAATCGTCTGGATGAAAACGGCCGTCAGAATGGACGTGGACAGTTCCTTCGCATCTATCGGAAATCGCCGACCGATACCGTGACACTCTCTGCCCAGCCGGTCTATGGCTCCTGGATATTCCGTGACTGGGTGGATCAGTATGGCCAGTTGATTCCTTATGCTCAGCAGGGACAAACGGAAATAACCCTGCCGCTGACGTTGGACTATCAGGTCTTTGCCCGATATGTACCGCGGGAAAATCTGGCCGGCGATTTCAATACGGACAGGCAGGTCAACGCCGCTGATTTTGCTCTGATGGCACGATTCTACGGGATGCAGTGCAATAGCCTGAAGCTGGATAACGAAAATCCTGATTCAGTTGATATCAATGATTTTATGAAATGGATTGAATTCTGGCTGATCGATACTCAATCCACCCCCTTGATGCAGCCTGCTATGCAGTCCGCTCCGGCCGCAATACCCGCTCCCGCAAACCGCCGAGCGATTGAAATTGTGGATTTTCAATCGAATTAAATAACAAACCAAAACAAATGCCGTCCATGGGGACTTTTGCCAGGAGTCTCATGGACGGCATTGTGCTGAAATGCCAGTATGTTGAATCAAGACAGCCCTACGCCTCTTCAACCATCTTCCAGCCCATCGCATCGGCCAGGGCATAAATGGATGTCTTCAGGTCGCCGTAGCAGGTGACGCGATGCCACCCCCAGGTATCCCATTGGGTAAAGAGTTTCTCGATGTCTCCGACCGGCTCGACGGCCAGTTTCGTCCGACAGGCTCGGTCATCGGGATCATTGCCGACAGCCTTGCCCTGATGGAACAGGATTTCCTTGCGAGCGGGCTCTATCTGTATTGTTGTGGTCATATATCCTTCCGGCAGGACCGAACGCACCGATGCTCCCTGGCGGTCCTCTGAATGCGTCATAATCGTAAATGGATTGGCCTGCCCCCCCGGACCGAACGCCTTATTCGAGGCCACACAGTGGGCATAAATAATCTGTCGTTTGGAGGTATCGATCACGGGGTCGGAAATATATCCCGGCCGGCCTTGTGTTAAAGAGGTCAGCAGGAGCATCGACGCCGTGGACCGGATATCGCACTCGCACGCCCCGACCAGCCCCTCGTTGGCTAATTCATGAAAACCAAGACACGGATACGCGTGAATATGGCCGCCGTAAAATCCTCCCAGGCAATTGACGGTAATCGCATTGGCCTCGTGCTTCTTCAAAACCGCCTTCATCCCCAGGTACATTGCCGCCGACGTATCCAGCGTCTCGTCGGAAACATCAATGACAGCCGCGGCATTCTTGCGCCACCGCCGGGCGACTTCCCGAGCCTGATCCTTATCCGCCTTCTCCCAGGCCTCATTGACCTCCGCAAAGGACACATACTCCAGCGGAATCCCCATCACCGGCTCTGCACCGCCGGCATTTTGCCCCTGTACCGCCAGAATTCTGGCGGCCTTCATTCGGCGAACACACTCTTCTGCCGAAAGCGTTTTCAGCGTATCAGACGTGCATTTCAGGTCACCCGCCTCAGAAGTGCGTGAGGTGCGTACACGACAGACCGCCCCGGCAAAATCGTAGGCAGCCGGCTGTCCCTTGGCCTGCGAGAAACACAAGACCGCCTCAGCCAGGTCTTCGATCCGCGAGGAGGCAATAAATCCCACATTCGGCGCCTGCCTGCGAATAAATCCCGCCGTATAAACCAGAAATCCGCCGCTGCCGCCATACTGAAAATCAGCATAGAGCACCGGCTTGCCCGTCGCCGCCACGGTCTGAACCACCTGGTTCCAGCAATTCATCTGGTACACCAGGTACCCGTCAACCGGCTTGGCCTTGTCCTGCTCCACAATGCTCTTGGCCTGTTCCGGCCCATTGGCCAGGGATGCCGTAAACTCAAAACCCGGGCAGCGTTTTATTAATTCGTCCTGAACCGTCTGCATGACCGGCCGGAAATCAAACCCCTTATTCGGCCAGTCCGGCCCTGTTTGCTGGGCCTCATGCAGGGAATAGATAATCCGGATTCGCGTCTTGCTGTCCTGTTCTGCCGCATGGACCGTCCCCGACAGCATCGACAAAGACCCCGCTGCCGCACAGGCCGCACATCCGCCCAGAAATCGCCTCCGCGTCAATCCGCATCCTGTCGCACTGCACATTCTGCCTTCGCTCATAAATCAGTCCTTTCGTTTATGTAAACTGCAGAAACACCTTCACAATGCCCCATTTATTTGGGGGCAGGTCAAAAACAGGACATATTTATAGATGGCGTTCATCAAGACGATGAACGCCATCTTACACTGTTTTGAAAAGCCTGTTATTATGGCTCAAGCCAATGGGCTGATAAAATACCAAGATCAATCAGGTCCGTCCGGCCGTCGCAATTGAGGTCCGCAGGCAAAGAGGCGCCCCAGCGTGCCACATAGGCCGAAGCCCTTTCCCCGGCAATCGTGAAACGTCCTCCAACAGCCAGTTGACCATCAAAGGGGATCATGGCATAAACATAATCACCGGTGCCGCTGCCCATCGATTGCCAGACCGTACCATCCCACCGGGCTGTATAGTAAACCGGATTGCCGGCTGCATGCGTGAAGGCTCCACCGGCCAGCAGCCGCCCCTTCATGGTGGTCAGAGCATACACAAAATAATTGGTCCCACTGCCGACAGGCTGCCAGGAAACACCATCCCATGCGGCGATATAACTGACCGGCGTGGCAATCGTTCCCGGCGCACTGGTAAACTCACCTCCGGCAATGAGCTGCGTCCCATAGACAGTCAGGGCATAGACTCGCTTATCCAGTCCGCTTGCCGGCGATTTCCACACAGAACCATTCCAACTGGCGACAAATGACACCGGAATCCCACTGGCCGCTGTGAGGTCTCCTCCAACAAATAGTTCTCCGTTATAGACCGTCATGGCCCGAACGACATTATTGACACCGAAATTGAGCGGCTGCCACGACGTCCCATCCCAGGCGGCAATAAAGTCAGCCGGCCCCGAGCCGGTAACATAAAAATCACCCCCGGCAATCAGTTGTCCATTATAGATGGCCAGCGATCGAACCGCCTGGTCGGTTCCTCCGCCCAGGGTCTGCCATGCCGTACCATTCCACCAGGCAATATGGCCGGCAAAGTCGCCGCCGGCAACCAGTGTTCCATTATAGACAATCAGGGCACGGACAATCCCGTCTATTTCAGCGCCAAGAGGATGCCAGATGGCCCCGTCCCACCGTGCAACAAAGCTTGTCGGTGCACTGCCGATAGCAGTGAAGTTTCCGCCGCCTATCAGATCACCGTTATATCCAGTCATGGCCTGAATGTTGGCTTGATTTCCATTGTAATACAATCCCTTCCCGATGGATTGCCAGTCACTGCCGTTCCATTGGGCCAGATAGTTGGTGGCTACACCATTGGCCGTGGTAAAATTGCCGCCGCAGATCAATTGACCGCCATAGAGAGATAAGCTTGTGACCCGTGCATTAAGCCCATTGTCAAGAGTTTGCCATGAAGCACCATTCCAGGCGGCTGCCCGTAAAGCAGGACTTCCAGCGGCCTGTGTGAAATCGCCGCCGATGACAAGCTGGCCTGCATACTCCGTCATGGCATGAACACTGGAATTGACCCCTGTACCAAAAGACTGCCAGGCCGTTCCATCCCATCGAATGGCATAGTTCACCGTGTTAAGCCCGACTTTATTAAAGTCGCCTCCCGCCACCAGTTGACCGCTGTATATGGCCAGGGTACGGACGGCCCCGTTGAGTGTGTCGCCAAAACTCTGCCATGCCGCACCGGTCCAGCGGGCAATATAATTGGCAGGATTGCCGCCGGCCGTGGTGAAATTGCCCCCGGCCACCAGCAGACCATTGTGGACCTGCAGATCTAATATGTAATTGCCCGTGCCGCTGCCCAGCGGGGTCCATGAAACCCCGTCCCATCGTGCAATATAATTGGCTGCCGCGCCGCCGGCCGTAGTGAAATGACCTGCGGCAATCAAGCGTCCCCCGAAAGTCGTTAATGCATAGACATTGGAGTTCATCCCCGTTCCCAGCGGCTGCCAGGTCAAGCCATCCCAGCGGGCGATGCGGTTGCAGGTCAGTACTCCGGCCGTGGTAAAATTACCGCCGGCGATCAACTGTCCGTTATAGACCGTCAGGGCATTGACCTCACCATTCATCCCGGCACCCAGAGGTTTCCAGGAAACGCCATCCCAGACCGCGATCCGATTGGCTGTAGTTGCTCCGGCAATCGTGAAATTGCCGCCTGCAACCAGCATTTCCGGCTGGGGACCGGCACCATCAGGATCCCATGCCATGGTGACATTTATGGTGCCGCTGACACCGGGGATTCCATGGCCGCCAATCCATTGTTCAGGACACTGGGCCGCAGCAGGTTCAATCAAACCGCCATACATCATGATGAGCATGGCGACAATTAAAAAAAGATTGGGTAACGTTTTCATAGGTTGTTCCTTTCCATATAAAACCCTCGTTCCGATTTAAATTCCACAGAGAAATGTCAGAAAGCGTGTTCGTCCTCCTTGTCATTTACAGCAGTACACCTGCTGGCAAAAAATACACAAGTCGATGAATCCCATCCAAACATGCGTTTTCTCCCTGAAATCCGTAAATATATTTTATATAAAAGCCCTTGAGCATTCAAGCTTTTTCGTTATTCTGCACAGGCAGACAGCGTCAAAAGGATATCTGAACAAAATGCAGCCGGAGCATAAGAATGATTACGCAGTATCGATATATCGGGTTCACAGCAGCCGTTTTATGGATGGCAACCGGCCTTGTCGCCCAGGGTGACGCTCGTCGGATGGAATACCTCGACCGCGGCCTCGTTGCGATTCGCACTGGCCCCAACACTGTATTTCTAAGTTGGCGGCTGCTGGGCGCCGATTCAAAAGAAATCGCATTCAATCTGATCCGTACCCGCGACGGCAAAAACCCGACAAAACTCAACCCTGTCCCGATTACAGACCAAACCTGTTTTGTCGATACCCAGGCCGATTTTTCCACAGCGGTTGGCTATCAAGTCAGCACCGTCCTCGACGGCAAAGAACAACCCGCAGATAAGCCCCTCGTTTTAGCTGCAGATACCCCCATCCAGCCCTATCTGACAATCCCCCTCAAAACCCTCCCGCGTCATCGCCCCGGCGATGCCTCGGTCGGCGACCTCGACGGTGATGGCCAATATGAAATCGTCCTCAAACAGGAGATGCGCCCCCGCGACAACTCCGGCAGCGGCACCACTGGCCAGACCAAGCTGGAAGCCTATAAACTCGACGGCTCATTCCTCTGGCGGATTGACTTGGGCATCAATATCCGCGAAGGAGCCCACTATACCCAGTTCATGGTCTATGACCTCGACGGTGACGGCAGGGCGGAAGTCGCCTGCAAGACCGCCGACGGGGCCATTGACGGCACAGGCAAGGTCATCGGCGATCCCAATTCCGACTACCGCAACGAAAACGGCAAAATCCTTGACGGTCCTGAGTTTTTGACCGTCTTTGACGGCCGCACCGGTGCCGAACTGGCAACCGTTCCTTATATTCCGCCGCGCGGACAGGTGACCGCGTGGGGTGACAACACCGGCAACCGCGTGGACCGTTTTCTGGCTTGCGTTGCTTATCTGGATGGGCAGCGCCCCAGCCTCGTGATGTGCCGCGGCTATTATACCCGCACCGTCTTGGCCGCATGGAACTGGCGCGACGGTAAATTGACTCCCCTGTGGACCTTCGACAGCGACACGGCCCCCGACGGCGACAAATATCGCGGCCAGGGCAACCACAATCTGTCTGTCGGCGATGTGGACGGGGATGGTAAAGATGAAATCATCTACGGCGCCTGCGCCATCGACGACGACGGCAGGGGGCTGTATTCCACCGGCCTGGGCCACGGCGACGCCATGCATTTATCCGACATTGACCCCGACCGCCCCGGCCTGGAAGTCTTCGGCATCCACGAAGATCCACGCCATCCCTATGGCGCCAACCTCCGCGATGCCGCCACCGGCAAAGTCCTCTGGGGGCTGCAATCCAATGATGCCGTGAGGGGGGTATCCATGGATATCGACCCCCGCCACCCCGGCTATGAATGCTGGGCCGTCGGCGGAGGTCTGGATGGATTATACAACTGCAAAGGCCGGAAAATCGCCGACCGCAAACCCTCCTCCTGCAACATGGGTATCTGGTGGGATGACGACCTCCTGCGGGAATTGCTCAACGGCACCACCATCGAAAAATGGAATCCTCTTGAAGCCTCAACGACCCGCCTCCTCGAAGCCAGAGACTNNTGCACCCGCATCAACGGCTCCAAATCCAATCCCTGTCTCTGTGCGGATATTCTCGGTGATTGGCGCGAAGAATTGATTATGCCCACCCGCGACGGCAGCCAGTTGCGGATTTTCACCACGACCATCCCAACGACGATTCGCATGCCCACATTAATGCATGACCCGGTGTACCGGCTCAGCGTTGCCTGGCAGAATGTCGGCTATAACCAGCCCACCCAGCCCGGCTTCTGCCTCGGCCATGATATGAAGCCCGTCTCGCCCCCCGCAATCCAAATCCCGCAACCGCGCAATTAAGGTTGGCCAAACAAGCCCAATACAATTATCGCTCCGCGCCGGAGGATTTCTCGGAACGCGTCTCCTGCTCCCGCAGCCAGTTTACCGGCGCCAGATCATCGGTGAGTGCCTTGGCCTTCAAGTCTGGAACCGCCTCCGGATCCAGCCAGCTCGCAACCTCCACCAGATCAAACGACAACTCCAGCGTCTGCTGAATCTGTTCGGCCCTGTCCATCGCCTCCTCAACGGTCAACACCTCACACTTCGCCCCCGGCGATACCAGCATCGCATTGCCCGACAAATCCCCGAAAAACACCTGACATCGCTGGAATACATCCAGAAACGTCTTGAATTCCGCATCGAACAACTGGTTGGTCGAGAACACATTGGCCACAACCACCCCATCCTCATCCAGCACGCCGCTGACCTCCTTCAGAAATTCCCTCGTCATCAGATGAAACGGGATATAATCCCCGTTAAAGGCATCCAGAATAATAATATCATATTTCGGCACAGGCTTGCGGCGAAGCTGCTTTTTAATAAACATCCGCCCGTCATCCACATATACCTTGAGCTTGTCATCCGTCTTGAATCCCATATACTTTGTCGCAATCGGCGGAATATCCGGATCAATTTCCGCCACATCAATCTCAAGGTCTGGAAAATAATACCGCATCTCCCGCGGAATCACGCCGCCCCCCAGCCCCAGCACCAGCATCCGTTTCGGCTGGGGATTATACAGCAGCCCGCAGAACATCATCTTCGAATACTCCAGCAGATGCTCCCGCAGATTCTCCATATCCACCTGGCTCTGGATATGCAGCCCGGCCCGTTTGCCGAACCGCATCGTCACCACCGACCCTTCCTGGTACACAAAAATGCTGTTGTAAAGCGAGTTTTTCTCATGAATCACCCGGCCCATCGAATACAGCGCCCCCCGGCAGACCGACCCCGCCGGCCACAGCCACACCAGGCACATCATTCCCGCCAAAACGATATATCGCAGCGATTTTTTCATCGTGGTTGTCCTTTCCCCTGTTTTGTCCGGCTCCAGATCATCACGCCCGCCAGCACAATCACCCCTAGCCCGCTCAGCATCATCCCCGAAATGCACAGGGTTGCCCGCAGCGAATACAGCACCAGGTAAAACGCTGTCACCACACACCCGGCAAAGCTGGACATTGTCGAAGTTGCCATCACCAGCCCCGCATTAAATCCCGATTGACTGGCTTGCCGGGTCAGCCAGTGCATCACCGTCGGCGACACCGTCCCCAGCAGCACCGTTGGCGCCCCAAACAGCACCAGCGACGCCAGCAGCGACCCCCATTTTTCGTCCAGCCCCAGGTCAAATATCGCATTGCACACCGGCTCCGAAAAAAATGGAATCCCGCACTGCCATACCCCAACCGCAATCATCACCACCCCCAGCAAAGTCCACGCATTCAGCTTGCCGCTCAGCCACCCGCCCAGCAGATAGCCAATCGACAGGCTCAGCAGGAACACCCCGATCACGCTGCCGGTAATGACATACACCGCGCTGCCGAAATACGGCACCAGCACCCGCACACCCAGGATTTCCAGCTCCATCATAAACCACCCGCACGCGCATGCAATAAACACCATCGCCGCCGCCGCAAGCCGCCGCGACCCTGCCGACTCCACCGGCGGAGTCGTTGTCGAATCATGGTTTGTCACAGAATCATACCTTTCGCAAGCAATCCAATCCTATCGCCGGACAAACTGGCCGGACCGCCGGCATTATACCCGAATGCATGAGAAAATAAACCGCAATACACCCGATTTTGCTCTTCCTTACGCATCCTCAAGGCCTCCCGCATGACCCGCCGTAAATAGTATATTTTATAACAAAACCACCCGGTTTCTGATGCTGATAAATCGTGATTGCCTGTGGATTTGGGTGTGTTGTAACATATTGTCAGATAAGAACATGTGAAACTTGGAGTGCAAATAATACAGGCCGTTCGAGAATAGGGATTGCTATTATATCCCCCCAGGGATACACTGGTATTATATTTTCACCGCAGCGATGAAGGAAAAAGACAGGAGAACTCTCTTTGAAGGGGCATGCCAATGCAGAAAATGTATTCACGTTTGTTTGTTGGAATGTCGCTGGTGCTGCTGGCCGGACTGAATTATGGCGCTAAACCGGATGTGCAGGCCGTACAGAATCGGGTACGGGAGAAACAATACAAATTTCGAGTCGGCCCCAACCCCGCCACACAATATACCCTCGAACAGCTTTGCGGTCTGAAAATTCCCCCTGGCGCTGCATCTCAGAAAGTTCAGGCGCTGCCTCCACCCCAGCAGCCCTTGCCCGAATCCTTCGACTGGCGACAGCTTGACGGCTGTACTCCCGTCAAAAATCAGGGCGGATGCGGCTCCTGCTGGGCCTTTGCCGCAATGGGAGTCGTCGAAAGTCAGTACCTCATCCAAAGCTGTATCACCCTGGATTTATCCGAGCAGTGGCTGGTTAGCTGCAGTACCGCCGGCACCTGTGACGGCGGCTGGTATGGCGCAGCGTTCGACCACATGCTCACGGTCCAGGACAGTTGCAGCCAGATCGGAGCGCCGCTGGAAGATGCCTTTCCCTATGAAGCAAAAGATGTATCCTGTGTCTGCGTCGAGGAGCCTCGATATCTGATTACAAACTGGTCGGGAATATCTGACGATGTCCAGTCTCTCAAACAGGCCATTATGACCTATGGCCCCATCGCCGTCTGCATCGCCGCCGATGATATGTTCCAGTGCTACATCGGCGGCATCTTCGACGCCAATGTCGGCACCGATATCAATCACGCCGTTGTGCTGGTCGGCTGGGACGACACGCAGGGCGAAAACGGCATCTGGTATCTGCGCAACTCATGGGGCCCCGGCTGGGGGGAAGGCGGCTATATGCGCATCGAATACGGCCGCAATTACGTCGGTTCCAGTCCCGCCTGGGCCCGGATGATACCCGAAAACGACCCCAATTTCCTCGATGTCCCGGCCCAATACCCCGATATCAAAACCGCACTGGCCAAAGCAGGCAATGGCGATGTCATAACCCTCTGGCCTGGCGTCTATTCCGGCCCCAAAAACACCAACATTAACTTCTCCGGCAAAAATGTCCAGATTCGTTCCATCAATCCAATAGACCCTGATATTGTAGCTCAAACCGTCATCGACTGCCAGAGCACCGGCCGGGCTTTCATCTATGAAAATCAGGAAACCGCAGTCTCTGTGCTCTATGGCCTGACCATCAAAAATGGCTCCATCAACGACAACGGCGGTGCCATTTTCTGTTCCTACAGCAGCCCAACCATCAAAAACTGCATTTTCGAAAACAATCGTGCCGCCGGCAGCATCCTCAGAAAAAACGGCGGCGCCATTGCTCTCTACAACAGCAATCCCGTTATCGCTGACTGTACATTCCTCGCTAATTCCGCCACAGGTGCCGGCGGCGGCATCAGTTGCCGCGATGGCAGCAGCCCCATTATCTCCAACTGCCGGATTCTCAATAATACCGCCGGAGCCGAAGGCGGCGGAGTCTTCTGCTGGATCAACTCCATCGCCAATCTGAGCCACTCCGTCATCGCAGGCAATCACTCCGGCAGCTTCGGCGGCGGGGTCTATTTCTATGAATGCACGGCCTTGTCCGCCGAAGATCCCAATGTCCCATCCGTTGATTTTGTCACCATTGCCGACAACTCCGCCGCAAGCTATGGCGGCGGCATCTGCCTGTGGGACAGCAAAATCAAACTGACTAACTCCATCCTCTGGAACAATACCAGCGGCGAATCCGCAGGCAGCCAGATTGCCCTCATCGACGACTCCCTCGATGCAACCACCCTCAGCATCAATTACTNNTACTGTGACGTCACCGGCCTCAATCAGGGCCATCTGCTCGAGCCGTCTGACTCGCCGGAATGCACCCTCGACTGGGGTCAGGGTAATTTCGATGCGGACCCCATGTTCGTCAATCCGGCAGCAGGGGACTACCACCTCAAATCCGCCTCCGGCCATTATGAACCCGCCACCCGGCAATGGGTTCTCGATGACGGCGGCAATTACGATCCCGATGACGACCTGAACAGCCCCTGCATCGATGCCGGCGACCCCGACGTTGAAGTGATAGGGGAGTATGCCTGCAACGGCTCCCGGGTTAATATTGGTGCCTTCGGCAACACCGAGCAGGCCAGCCGAAGTGCTGCCCAGAAATGCTGCATGATGTGCACGCCAACAGACTTCAACTGCGACTGCCGGATTAACCTTGAAGACCTGGCTTACCTTCTCGAAGACTGGCTGAAGTGCAACTACCTCCCGCGCCACTACTGTGACGACTAAACCGCCCGTATATCGTTTCGCAGGGGCAACCCCCTGTGGTTGCCCTGTGCATTTCTGCCAATCCATGAAACAACAGGGGCAGGCCCCCGTGCCTGCCCGTTATCCAGCGTAGCTGAAGCTTCCAGCTTCAGTCTTTATCCCTATTCCCTATAATCTGTATTCTTGCATACCTGCATACTTGTATACCTGATTTTACTGCTTCGGCACCTTGCTCAACGGAATTCCCAGTGCCCTGGCCACACCCTCACCATAGGCCGGGTCTGCCTTCAGACAGTTGCCGATATGACGAATCTTAATCATCTCCGGCGCATCGCCCATCGCCCGTGCGGTATTGCCGAACAGCGCCTGCTGCTGCTGCGGGCTCATGAGTCGGAACAGTTTGCCCGGCTGCGTAAAGTAATCCGCATCGTCCTCGCGGAAATTCCAATGGTCTGCCGCGCCGTTGATTTTCAGCGGCGGCTCGGCAAATTCCGGCTGCTGCTGCCAGTCGCCGTAGCTGTTGGGCTCATAACCCCGTGTGCTGCCGTAGTTGCCGTCCACCCGCATCATCCCGTCCCGATGATAACTGTGGAATGGACATCGTGCCTTATTGACCGGAATCAGATGATGATTGACGCCCAGCCGATACCGCTGCGCATCCCCGTAGGAAAACAGCCGTCCCTGCAGCATCTTGTCCGGCGAAAATCCGATACCCGGCACGATATTGGCCGGATTAAACGCCGCCTGTTCCACCTCCGCAAAATAATTCTCCGGGTTGCGGTTCAGTTCCAGCACCCCCACTTCAATCAGCGGATAATCGCTGTGATACCACACCTTGGTCAGGTCAAACGGATGGTAGGGCAGTTTCTCCGCATCCAGTTCCGGCATCACCTGAATATACATCGTCCATCGCGGAAAGTCCTTCTTTTCGATGCTCTCATATAAATCACGCTGATGGCTTTCGCGGCACTTGCCGATAACCTTCTCGGCCTCTTCATCCGTCAGATTCTTGATTCCCTGCTGTGACTTCAGATGGAACTTGACCCAGAACCGCTCGTTGTTGGCATTAATCATGCTGAACGTATGGCTGCCGAATCCGTGCATGTGCCGATACGTTGCCGGAATACCTCGGTCGCTCATCACAATCGTCACCTGGTGCAGCGCCTCCGGCAGCGACGTCCAGAAATCCCAGTTATTCAGCGCACTGCGAAGATTCGTCCGTGGATCGCGTTTGACCGCATGATTCAAATCCGGGAATTTCAGTGGATCCCGCAAAAAGAACACCGGCGTATTATTCCCCACCAGATCCCAGTTGCCCTGTTCGGTATAGAACTTGACGGCAAAGCCCCGGATGTCCCGCTCGGCATCCGCGGCCCCGCGTTCTCCCGCCACGGTCGAAAACCGCACAAACAATTCCGTCTTCTTGCCGACAGCCGAGAAAATTTTGGCCTTGGTGTACCGTGTAATGTCATGCGTCACGGTAAAGTGCCCGTACGCTCCCGACCCCTTGGCATGCATCCGCCGCTCGGGAATCACTTCCCGGTCAAAATGAGCCAGCTTTTCCAGAAACCAGACATCCTGCAGCAACTGTGGCCCTCGCGGTCCCGCCGTCATCACATTCTGATTATCCGGCACCGGTGCCCCGGCATTGGTGGTCAGTTTTTTCTTGTCATCCTGCATAGTGTTTCTCCTTTGTCCTTAGGTTAGCTTTGATTCAGCACAAAACTTGAATAATGGCATGGAAACCTGATAACCGCAATACTCCGGCCGAATCTGCGATGCACTGAAAGAAAATCGAAATGACGTCCCTTTATCCCCTGTCGGACGGCTACGCTCTGATTGAATTGCTTTCGATTCAGCATAATTCACGACCCTTTAAAGTCATAAATACTAATAATTACAATATAAGAATAATTCTTATTGTCAAGAAAAATACCTCGAAAGAGAAAATAATTTATCTAAATAAAGCATAAGAATATCTGTAATATGTATAATAGTATAGAACCTCACAATCCAATCGACGTAGAATCGTATCTCTGACAATCTACCCATGCCTGCCCCTTTTCCTGTATACTTATATACTGGCATACTTGCATACCTTATGTGTCTTCCTGCATTGTTGTTTCTCGCCTCCGTGCCGCCTTTTCTGAAATCTGAACTTTCAAATCTCAAATCCTTCTTTTACCCTGTGTCCTACATCCTGTGTCCTACATCCTGTATCCTTGCATACCTGCATATTTGTATACCTCTCTTGTATGTATTCCTGTCTTCTTTTTTCATGTCCTCTCTATCCTTACATTCCTGACATCATGCCCGTTGACAATCCCCACGGATTGGCCTATAAATACCCCTGTCCAATGGAGTGCCTATGGCTCAATCAAAAAATCTTCGCCAATTATTGAATCGCAAACAATACCGCATTGCCGGCCTGATGTCGGGCACCAGTGCCGACGGCATCGATATCGCCATCGTGGATATTGCCGCCAGCAGCCGCCGCGTCATCGCCTGGGATATGGTCCCTTATCCGCCCGCAGTACGCACCCTTGTTTTAAACCTGTGCGACCCGCTGAAATCCCGCGTGGACGAAATATGCCACGTCAATTTCCTCCTGGGCCGCCTGTTTGCCGAGGCACTGCTCAAAACCTGCCGAAAGCACAACATCCCGCTGCAATCGCTCGATTTGATCGGCTCTCACGGCCAGACCATTTTTCATATCCCCGCCGGTCGAAAGTATCGCGGCAAAACGATGCGTTCCACCCTGCAGATCGCAGAACCCTCCGTCATTGCCGAGCTGACCGGCATCACCACCATAGCCGACTTCCGCCCTCGCGATATTGCCTGCGGAGGGCAGGGGGCGCCGCTGGTCCCCTTTGCCGACCATATTCTCTTCAGCCATAAGCGTCTCCACCGTGCCGTCCAGAATATCGGCGGCATCTCCAATGTGACATATCTTCCCCCGACCGGCCGAATCGACGACATACTTGCCTTCGACTGCGGCCCCGGCAACATGATCATTGACGCCGTGGTCTCTATCCTCACCGACGGCCGCAAACAGTACGACCGCAACGGCACCATCGCCCGGCAGGGACAAGTCAGCGATGCACTGCTCAAAAAATGTCTCCGCCATCCCTTTTTCCGCCTCCGCCCCCCCAAGACCACCGGCCGGGAAGCCTTTGGCCTGGACTATAGCCGCCAGTTGTATCAGTCAGGCCTTGCTCTCGGACTCAAGCCCGCCGATATTGTTGCCACAGCAACGGCCCTGACCGCCCAGACCATTGCCGATGCCTATCGGCGATTTCTCCCGGCTCTGCCTCAGGAAGTCATTCTCTGCGGCGGGGGAGCCAGCAATCCCACCCTGAAGACCATGCTGGCCCGGCGACTCCCGCAAAGCAAACTGATGACCACCGACGATTTCGGCATCAACTCCGATGCCAAGGAAGCCATCTCCTTTGCCATCCTGGCCTGGGCCGCTATTAAAGGCCTTGCCAACAATGTCCCCTCCGCCACCGGCGCCGCAAGACCCGCCGTTCTCGGAAAGATCATCCCCGGCCGATTTTCAAAAATGTGAAGAAAACCCTGATTCAGCTTCGGCGTCTTTTGTGTGGACTTTGAAGCCGGATGCAGTGTATCATATAAAATCAGATAATGCTTGATAGGAAACCAGTTTGCGGTATTAACCCCGAAGGGATTATATAAAATAGCCGGAGGTGGAAATCCCGGGCAGACATGTATTTTTCCGGATTAAACCCCGAAGGGGTTGTAAGTTTCATAGCCGGAGGCGTAAGCCTCCGGAGTGGTTGTCTTTTTTGTTGAAGCCCCAAAGGGGCGAAAGTATCAAACGTCTCGATGAAGCAACAGTGATTCATTTTTAAGGAGTTCCCTTGTATTTTCTCGGCATAGACGGCGGCGGCACCAAAACAGCGGCAGTCCTGTTGAACACCGACACAGGACAAGCCCAATCCATATCTCTGCCCGGCGGCAATGTCTGCATCCTCGGCCAATCCGGCTGCAAATCCCTGCTGGCCCAAATCATCGCAAAACTGCTGCCCGGCATCCCGTCCGCTGACGTCGCCCACGCAACCTTCGCCTTTGCCGGCACAGGCCGACCCACCGAACGCGGCTGGGTGGAAACAGCCGCCGCCGAACTGGGTTTCCGAGTCTTCACCGTCATTACCGATGCCCAGCTTCTGCATTATTCCTTTTTCGCCGACACCCCCGGAATCCTTATCGCCGCCGGCACCGGCTCGGTCTGCCTGCTGACCACCCCCGATGGCCAGTATCATCAGCTCGGCGGCTGGGGCTATCTCCTCGGCGATACCGGCAGCGGTTTTCATATCGGCAGACTCGCCATCGCGCATGCCTTGGATTACATGGATCAAGGCCAGCCGCCGACACCGCTGACAGAGGCATTGCTGCATTGCTATCACGCCCAAAGCCCCCGTGAACTGATTACCCTGACCTATGCCGCCCCAGGCCCGCAGCGTTTTGTCGCCTCCTGTGCCCGACAGGTCATCGAACTGGCCGCCAGCAATGACCCGGATGCCCTGAACATCGTCCAGTCCGCCGCTGATGCATTGGTAGAGCTTGCACGGACAGCAATCCATCACATGCAGACCCCCTCCGGCAAAATCCAAATCGCCCTCGCCGGCGGCATCCTGACTGCCGATTCTATCGTAAGTCGTATGGTCAAGCACAAGCTCTGCGAATCCAAGAAAACAATTGAATATATGCTTCAGCGCTGTGCCCCGGCTGTCGCCGCAGTCTTTCACGCCGCCGCCCGGCACGGTTGCACCATCTCCGACAAAGACAGGCAAACCTTGTCGAATCTTCGTTTAACCGAAACCGAATTCCCTGATAGTGAGCACTGACATGACATTTTCCTGGATAGACATGCTCATCGTGGTCGTATATATGTTCACCACCGCCGCCATCGGCTGCTGGATCGGCCGCCGACAGAAAACCACCACCGACTATTTCCTCGGCGGCAAACACATCCCCTGGCTGGCCGTCACCCTCAGCATCGTCGCCACCGAAACCAGCGTCCTGACCTTCATCAGCATCCCCGCCGTCGCCTATCAGGGCAACCTGACCTTCATCCAGATTGTACTGGGCTACATGGTAGGGCGTATCCTCGTGGCCTTCCTGATGATTCCCGCCTATTACCGCGGCTCCATCGAAACCGCCTACCAATTCCTCGGCAATCGCTTCGGCCAGAAGATGCGAAACCTCGCCAGCCTGACTTTCATGGCCACCCGCCTGCTGGCCGACGGCGTCAGGCTCTTTGCCACCGCGCTGCCCCTGGCCATCATCATCCGCGGCAGCGGCTTCTTCGACGGCCTGACCGACCGCCAGTTCTATCTCGTATCCATCCTTGTTATCGGCTTCATCACCCTGTGCTATACCTTCCTCGGCGGCATCAAGTCCGTCATCTGGACGGATATGATTCAGTGGACCATCTACATCGGCGGGGCGATCCTGGCCGGCCTGATGATGCTCAATCGCCTGCCCAATGGTGTCAGCGATGTGGTGGACATGGTCGTCAAGACCGGCAAGACCCAGTGGTTCCGCACAGGCCTGGACCTGCCGTTTACCGAATGGATTCGCCAGCCCTACACCTTCTTCACCGCCGTCTTTGGCGGAGCTATTTTCAGCCTCGCCTCGCACGGGACCGACCAACTCATCGTCCAGCGTGTCCTGACCTGCGGCAATGTTCGCTCCAGCCAGAAAGCCATCGCCTTCAGCGGCGTCATCGTCCTGTTCCAGTTTATCCTGTTCCTGTGGATCGGATTGCTTCTGTTCACTTACTACCGCGGCCAGACCTGCCCCCAGCTCAACGTCGGTCGCCCCGATGACATCTTCCCCAAATTCATCGTCGAGGTCATGCCCACCGGCATCAGCGGCCTGGTCGTTGCGGCCCTCTTTGCCGCCGCCATGAGCACGCTGGCCGGCAGTCTGTCCAGTCTGGCCAGTACCACCGTATTGGATATCTACGTCCCGCTGTTCGGCAAAAACAAAACCCCATCCCAACTGCTGGGCATCTCCCGCATCGCCACCGTGATATGGGCCATTCTCCTGACCGGCACCGCTATTGTCTTTATCGACCTCAAGGGTGCCGTCGTCGAAGCCGCTCTCAGCATCGCCTCCTATACCTACGGCGGCCTGCTTGGCACCTTCCTGCTGGGCCTGTTCTATAAAAACGCCCGCCAGAAAGACGCTATCGCCGGCTTCATCGTTGCCCTGGTCACCATGACCGTGCTCATCCAGACTGTCAAAATCGCCTGGCCGCTTTATACCCTGGCCGGCAGCCTGACCACCCTTGCCGTCGGCATTCTTTCCAGTATCATATTAAAATCCAACGCCCCCAAAGAGGAATCCAGATAATGAGCGATAAAGTCTATAATGAAATAGCCAATCTTGTCACCGAAGCACGAAATCCCGAATCCGAAAATATCGATGACAAGAGCACCGAAGAAATCCTCCGGATTATCAATCGTCAGGATCACCTCATCGCCGACGTGGTCCAAACCCAGATTCCTTATATTGCTCAGGCCGTAGAAATCATCGTCGCCGCCTTCAAAGCCGGGGGCCGGCTCTTTTATATCGGTGCCGGCACCAGCGGCCGTCTCGGCGTCCTCGATGCCTCCGAATGCCCCCCGACCTTCGGCACCGATCCCGCCATGGTCCAGGGCATCATCGCCGGCGGCGAAAAAGCCCTCACCCGTGCCCAGGAAGGCTCCGAAGACAAAACCGACGCCGGCGGCCAGGACCTCATCGACCGCGGCCTGACGAATAAAGACGTCGTCTGCGGAATCGCCGCCAGTTTCCGCACGCCCTATGTCCTCGGCGCCATCGCCAAAGCCAGAGAAATCGGCGCCAAAACCCTCTACGTCACCTGCAATCCCCGCGAGAATGTCAATATCGATGTGGACGTGGCCATCTGTGCCGTCGTCGGCCCTGAAGTCCTGATGGGCTCAACCCGTATGAAAGCCGGCACCGCCACCAAGCTGATTTTGAATATGCTCACCACCACCGCCATGACCCGTCTGGGCAAAGTCTATGGCAATATGATGGTCGATTTAATGATGACCTCGCGCAAACTCGAGGAACGCTCCAAACGTGTGCTCATGATGACCACCGGCGTCACGTACGACCGGGCCGTCGAATTGCTCAAAGCCGCCGGCGGCCATGTCAAAACCGCCATCGTCATGGAATTGGCCGGCGTGGACAAAGCTCAGGCCCAAAAACGCCTCGAACAAAGCGACGGCTTCATCCGAAAGGCAATCCGTCCGTAAATCCCTGTCTCAGACCTAATTTCCCGGCGTGGGAACCGTTGCCTGCCAGTTAGCCAGATCATTCGAATAGTTCTGCCCGGCTGTCATCGGCGTTTTCTGCTGCAGCGAATCACCGCCGCCATCCGCCGAGGTCGGCCAGGGATCAATCCCATTTTCGAAATTACCCGGATGTGTCCCGTCACTGTAGCTGACTCGATCCACACGGATATAATACCGTATCCCGTCCACCTCATCGCCGGGTTTGGCCAGTTCAACTTTCTCACCGCTGTTGCTCAACTGCGTATCCGGATAAGGCCCGTAAATTATTGACGTTGGCACCTGAGGATATCGTTCCCGGAATGCCGTTGGATTTTTCGCAACCACAAGACTCCCGCCTGCCGGAATTGAAACCCCCGGCGGGAATGTATAATCAATCCCCTCCGTGAATTTCCACGGCACAAACACCCGCTGACGCGCATCCCATTCCTGCAGCGCCACAGGACTGCCGGAAACATTCCGCAATTCAATATATTCATATTCTTCCTTATTCAGCAGTCCGCCGGCAGGGGGGTGATACATGATTTCAGTCATCACCACCGGCCCGACCTTCGGATAGGCATTCGCCTCGCCCGGCGTATTCCGGCTCATCGCGACAAAATTATACGTCCCTGTCGAGTTCTGGTGTCTGCCGAAGGCAACATCCTGATCGGATGCCCCGAAGTCTTCTTCCTCATAATACCCCGTCAGAGCTCCATCCTGTCCGGACTGCAGATAAATCGTCTCGCCGTTTTCACTGAGCCGGAACACCGCAGAACACCCCGGATCCGACGGATTCGCAAAATGCAGATTTTCATAAAAGACCGCATAATCATGGCTCTTGATAATCGTCCCGTCGGCAATCCGGTATTTCATCCGGTTCGGGTCATCATCGTTATTATCCGACAGGTACCACCCGCCGATGTGGATATCCTCATCGGTGGTGTTATACAATTCAATCCAGTCGTAATCCTCCACGCTCGAATGCGCCAGCACTTCATTGATAACAATCGCCCCGGCCGCAGGCACACTGCCCGTATCATCCGCCCCCGGCGAACCGCCCGCCGTTCCGCTGGGACGCCAGCCCGACTTGTCATCCCACAGCTCAGGATCCGTCGCCGCTGCATCGCGAATCGTCAGTGAAAATCCTTTCCCATCGGTAATATCAAACCAGCTATCCTTGTAATCAAACTCATGGATTACAGCCCCCATCGCATCGACCAGCCGGATTTCCTCGCCCGCATTATCCAGAAAGCCGCTGTACTGCCCCGCGACATTCAGCCCGGCCCCATACTTAGCCTCAAAGGCCGCCGTATTTTCCACCACCACCACATACGCGCCCGGATTCAGAATCATGCCGCCAAATGTAAAGCTGATGCCATTGGTAAAAGCGACCTTGTTCAGCGAAATCGCCTCGCTGCCGATATTGGTCAGCTCGATAAACTCCGTATTCGGATCAGCCGGGTGATACATAATTTCCGTGATGCGGAGATTGTCCGTCGTCGCACGCTGTGCAAAAACCGCCTCATTGAGCGCACTCCACTGGCCGTTGTTCAAACTGCGGGCTTTGACATGCTCCGTTTCACTCATCGCCAGCGGCCCGCTGTATTGCACCGCTGCCGGATTCACAGCCCCGCCCGGAAGACGCGGATCACTGCCGTCGGTCGTAAACCAGATCGGCGTCGTATTGTCCTGAGCCGCCGTGCGCATCAGCAGCCGCGGCAGTACAATCATATCCGAACTGGTCGTCGAATAATTAATCCCGTGAATCGCCAGCACATTCGTCCCGGTTGTAATCAGGCTCTTATGAGCGCTGATATCAAACGATTCATACGAAGCACCCGCTTCATGGTTGGCCGCCTGAGCACTGCCCGGAGTGTCGTTGCTGATATTGGTGCTGCGGTACACCTCCGTGCCGTTCAGATACGCAATAAATCCATCATCGTATCGCATTTCCAGAATCAATTGCTCAATCGGTTTGACCCCGTCATACGTAAATCCAATCCGCAAAAACACCGACGTGGACTTGTTATACATACTGCCTTCGACATCCGTCCCAATCCATGAGTCATACCCGCTCTCGCGTTCATACCCGACACCGGTCCCCGTGCTGCCGTCGGTCCAGCCCGTCCCCGGCACAAATCCCGACGCCGTCCAGGTCAGCCCCAGCGCGTTTGTCGTGGGAACATGAACCCGCACCGACTGCCCCTCGGCAACCAGCACCGTTTCATCATACCCGCTTCCCGGACAGCTCATCGACAGCACCTGCCCCGCATTAAAATACCCTCCATGCTGATCGCCGCCATCCACAAAAAACGCCGGCGCAGCAGTCTGCGGATACAGACCGTTGGCTCGCATCTGTTCCAGCACCACCGCTGTCCGCGGCGGCAGATACGTATTAAGCACCCAGTCCCGCCGCGTAATCCACTCACTCAACCCCAGCGATGGCTGATAATGCATATCCCCCCAGCGGGCCGACTCAGCCACAATGGACGATTCAACCTTGTCCGCCAGGGCCGAATAGCGCGCAATCAGCTTATCCGGGGCAAAGATGCCGCCGTGGAAAAACAGCCGATGCACCCGGTCGCCGAACAGCATCCGGTACTCCGCGTTTTCTTTCAGCCAGCGATGCAGTTCTCCAACCCCCTGGTCGTTATTGCTCGACACTTTATCCGTCACCGCAAACGGCGATCCGATGGTGCTTTCATAATCCCAGCAGTAGAATTTAAATCCGGTACTGGCTTCCGTCCGCAGCCGGCCCATCCAGTAATTCCGCCACGGCCAGTCCCCATTGCCGCCCCAGAAATTGAGTATCATATAATCGATGTAATTGGCCGCATCAATCAGTACCGGATACGCCGGATTACGGGTCCCGTCCGGATTGTTGCCCAGAATTTCCTGATACGCCGCCATCGTCGTCATTCCCGCCCGGCACTTGCCCAGCAGCGTATTCCATGCCGTCAAATCCCCGTTGGTCACATCGCCGCTGTTAATCGCATCCCAGTCCTCTTTATTGTCACCATAGTATTTCTCACCAAACGCATGGTCCGGCCGCTCCACCGCATTATACAGGCCCCAGTACAGCCCGTTAATATACAGATGCACAAACGTCCCGTGCGACCCGGCATTGCCCGAATCCCGCTGCAGACTCCGCCCGAACTCATCACGAATATACTGTTCCGTCAGCCGTGCCGAACTCCACGAATACCCGTCATTGGCACCCGCCCTCAGAACCAGTGTATCCAGCCCGATAATATCCGGATCATCAAACAGCGGATAATTCAGCTTGCCCGGCCCGTAATTTCGCTTGAACAGCAGCCGGAACGATTTCTTATGCGTCAAGTCAAAGCTCCGGAAAGCCCCGCCCTGAATCCGCAGCCCGCAGTCAATCTGGAACACATCCGAATTGTCAGGCTCGATAATCTCCATCGACACCGGACGCTCCCAGGCCACACCTTCCTGCAGCGGATTCACATAAATCCCCGTGCTCGCATCAAACAGATTGTCCAGCGATGTCACAATCGAAATCGCCGGCAAAGACCGCAGCGACGGCTCCATCAGCGGCCCGTAGGTCGCATGGGTCGTCACATCCGGCGCCATCTGGTAATCCGCCGCCACATTCTTCCACATCGAGGGGAATCCCTCCGGAAGCGCCGGCTGATGAATGGCATCCGCCAAAAACAGGTAGCTGCGTGTACTTGTCTTGCCCGGCACGTATTTATCTTTAAATGCCGCCGCCCGAATACAGGTCGTTTTTGAAATCGTCAGCGGCCCCGTATAAAGCGTCGAAGTCTCGGTCGGAATCGACCCGTTTGTGGTATAACGAATCTGGCTGTCCGGCTCCGGCACCGAAATCTCCACCGTTAACGGCGAACTGAACAAACCGCTGGCCTGCGAATAGACCGGTTTATACGATACCATCGCCGCGGTATTGTCCTGACCCGGCGTTGCTTCCACCAGCAGGCTCGCCACCAGCGTCTCTTCCCCCGGCAGCAGCGTCATCCCGTAGCTCTCATCATTGCCCAGTGCCGGAAATCCCTCGGCAAATTCATGGGCGATGCTTCCATCCGGCCGCACCAGGGCCACGTATTCCCCGTCACTGCCCAGCTTGAAATTCGTATGCAGAAAGTCCGGGTTATCAATAAGATTTCGTTCGGATGCAAATACAATCAGCATCCCCCTGGCCTCAAGCGTGACATCCGGAAACGCCCATTTTTTAAGTTCCTTTTTGCTGTCAGTCAAATACCACCCCTGCAGATTGCACGGGGTACTGCCCAGATTTTTAATCTCAATCCAGTCGGAATACTCACCGAAATTATCCGCCAGCGTCGTCTCATTGTCCGCCATGAGTTCCGAAATAATCACCGATTGCCCCGTCTCCAGCCAGGTACCCGAAAGTACCGCCAGGTCGCCCGTATCCACCCGCGCCGAATCGTCCAGGTCCGCCGGATACGCACCAAACGGCTCCGACAGCCACTGCGACGCCATCAGCACCAGGTCCGACAATCCCACCTCGCAGTCATAATCAATGTCGCTCAAAAGACGCAGACACCCTATCTCCGGCTGCAGGGTCATAAACCGCCACACCGGCCCGACATACACCGTATCGTTACCCAGCACATCCACCCGCCAGTAATATGTCGTAAACGTATCCAGCGACGCAACCAAAAGACTCGTAGCCGTTTGCTCCCCCAGCATCACCGAGGCATCGCCGCTTTGAACTAGCAGTGCCGACGGCGAAAGATAAATACGATACGTCGGACTGGAAAGCCCCTCCGGCCCGACCCAGCTCAGCGTCAGATTCTGGACCCCGATGTTGGACGCCGTATCCGCCGGCGTCGGATTCTCCGCGATAAACGCCTCCTCCAGAAGCTCCATCTCCGAAAATCCCATTAAATTGGTGCTGCCGTTGTTGGCTGTAACATCCAGACGGTACGTATTGTATGCCCCCGGATTGGCGCAGACAAACTCCCGCCGCTGAAAGCGGGACGTCCAGCTCTGTTCGCTGCGTGTATCCACCACCACCCAGTCGATTTCATTATTGGTCCCGTACAGCGTCCAGCTTTTCGGGTCGCGTTCCAGCGCATCATTGGCCGACGCGATGGAATATTTCCCGACCAGGTACCGGCTGCCCTGCGGAAACTGGAACTGAATCCAGCCCGTAGCCGTAAAGTACGTCAGCCACTTGGTCGTTACGGTATTGTCAAACGCCATCTCTTTCGATTCACCCTCATGAATCTGTGAACTGGCCGTCACGATGCCGCCGTAATCCGTCCGGTCAATCCATTTGGACGACCCCAGAAGCTCCATCTCCGAAAACCCCGTCAGATTCGGGCTGCCGTTGTTGCTGGTGATATTAAGCCGATAGATATTGAAAGATCCCGGATTGACGCACTCAAACTCCCGCCGCAGAAACCGCCCGCTCCAGCTCTGGTTTTCCTGCGTATCCACCACCATCCAATTGGCTCCATCATTCGACCCCATCAGCGTCCAGTTCCGCGGATCGCGTTCCGGCGCATCATTGGCCGAGGCGATGGAATACCGTCCGATAACGTACTGAATCCCGTCTGGAAACTGAAATTGAATCCACCCCGTCGCAGTTCCCCCGGTCAGCCACTTGGTTGCCGTCGTATTATCAAAGGCCTTCTCTTTCGATTCGCCTTCATGAATCTGCGAACTGGCCGTGATGGTCCCGCCGTAATCGGTCAAATCCATCCACTCGGCAAACCCCGCCCGGCAGAACATACAAACAAAACCAGCAATCAATAAAAGCCTGAACCGTTCAACGCATGTCATGTGTCACCCTCATTTTAAGAACGTTTATTAGAACTATATTATACAAATCTGACCTTGAGATGTCAAGAATCCAGAACAATGAAAAAAACAAATCCTAAAACCGCATAGACAATATATTTATTCAATGCATACCAGGACTCCCGCACCTCCTTTTATTGTTCGGCTTTCCCATAGGAGTATATAACCAAATTCCCCCCTCACAGGCAGCCCTCCGCTCCTTATCCTCGCGCAGGCGGGGAAGGGAATTCATTTTTGCTCCGAACTCCGAACTCCGAACTCTTAAACAGTTCCTTTTTCAATTTTACCTTGTCATTTTGACGTTTGCTTTTTGATTTTTGAATTGTCTCTTTTGGATTTGTTTGGAATTTAGTGCTTAGCATTTATGATTTCTTCTTCCTGCATACCTATATTCCTATATTCCTGTCTTCCTGTCTTGTTGTCTTCTTGATTCCCGACCCGCAGGGTCAAATCCGAATAGCTCCGGGTAAGCGAAGCGAAACCCGGAGAAAAACGTCCGAAAAAAATCCCCCAACCCCGAAGGGGTTGAATAAAATAGCCGGGCGTGGAAACGCCCGGAAAGCAATTTCCGGCCCAAAGGGCCAGCCTAACCCAGCCCAGGGCAACGCCCTGGGTGAGCAACCCGTCGCCCCAACGCTCTGAAAGAGCAGCATAATCCGCAATTTTATAAAAATTTCACTTGTAAGGCATATGTTAGGTTGTTATAATTCCGTCGTAGTCTTTATTTCTACGAACTACGAACTACGAACTAAAAAACTACCTCCTGCGATACAAACGAAGGGCCGTCCGGAAACCGCAGCAAACAGCAGCGGCAAGCGCAAGCGAGCCGATTTCAACGCATAATCTGAAATACCGAAAATAAAGCCCATGAAATCCCCGTTTAAATATCAATCAGCCTCCGCCCCCGCGGATTCCCTGATTTTACCTTTTGCCCTTTACCCTTATCCTGTTAATCCTGTAAATCCCGTCAAAAAAATGAATCCTCTTTACCCGCTGTGTTCTCTGAGGCAAAAATATTTAAAAAGAACTAATCCGTGTAATCTGTGAAATCTGTGGTTTCAAAAAACGAAAGGAGCAAACCATGTCAACCGAAAAACAACTCGCCGCCAACCGTCTCAACGCCCAGAAATCCACCGGCCCCAAAACCCCGCAGGGCAAGGCCAGAGTTGCCGCCAACGCCGTCACCCACGGCCTGACCGCCGCCTGCCCCGTCCTGGCATCCGAAGACCCCGGCGCCTATGCCCGCTTCCGCACCGGCATGACCGCCCGTCTTGCCCCCGCCGGCGACATCGAAACCCTACTGGCCGACCGCGTCATCAACCTTGCCTGGCGGCTCCAGCGGGCCCAGAATTATGAATCTTACGTCCTCGACAATCTCATCCGCTCCGCCGCCGACAATCCCGCCCCGGATATTTCTGCATCCTCTGATGCATCCGCCGAGTGCCATTCCCCCCAGGAGCCTGCCCCCGCGAAATCGAAAGGCGGCAATCCAGAATTGTTGACATCTGCGGATAACGCATCTATTTGTCATTCCCGCGGAGAGCCTGCCCCCGCGAAAGCGTGGGGCGGGAATCCAGCGTCGTCGGAAACCGTCAGCACCATCCTTGCTCAAATCCTCCTCGACGACTTCACCGGCCCACAGGTCCTCGAAAAGCTCCAGCGCTACGAATCCCGCATCGAACGCGGCTTCTACAAAGCCCTCAAAGAACTCCAAACCACACAATCCCTCAACCCAATGATTTCGCCGGGCAAAGACAATCCCAATCTGTACTCCCATCGCGGCATAGCAGAATCATCCCAGAGGAGTGGCCCGGCCAGGCCCGGCTTGACCGTGGAGCACTCCGCCAGCGTAGCCGGAGCTTCCAGCTTCGGCATCAACCAGCATCCGTCGCAGACGGATTCCGCCTTAAATCCTGCTCATCACGCAAATCCCGTCAAATCCAGTAAGCCCGAAGTAACAAAAACCATAACATTGCCGGACCACCTCGCGTTTCAATCTTCCCTCGATAATCCCCAATCACCCATCTTCTCCTCTGTCGTCTTAAACAAACTTTTGCAAAACAAACCCAATTCAGGAGAATCTCGCGTCTCTGCGATGTAAGGAACTCACTCTGTGGCATGGAGCAATTTCTCAGACTGGCTATGGAAGCCACAACATCTATAGCACCTTTAACGGCCAATGACAGGCCGGATCTGGATGTATTAGCTTCATTTCGGCCTGAAAGGCCAATCTAACTTAGCCCAGGGCAGCGCCCTGGGTAAGAATGACATTGGAAAAAACGCCCTGAAAGGGCAGCATACTATTGACCGCAACTGGCCGCCAATGTATAATGCCCTCGGAATAAATGGAACAGGGTTACATGGCAATATGAAGCATACAGCATGGACAGGAGTTAAGATGGAGTCATTCACACAGCCAAACGGTGCACATCCCTACACCGTAGCTTCACCCAGTCTGTCCATCGCATGGGGACAATCTCAATCAGGAAAGGTCATGTGATGTGGAGGCACTTACGTATTATTATTTTATTACTCTCTTCCGTCGCGGGATATATATCAAATCTATATATTAATCGACACCCCATATTTTTTCGCCAAAATGAAAATGGATGGGCAATAATATTTTTCTCATTTGTGTTGATAATTATGTTAATTGGCCCATGGGTTATGGCTTATATTTATAAATGGCGGTTAGAAAAAGGATTTTTAAAACCACTGAATTCATCAATATGGCANNAGTTTTACAATATCTGATAATCCTTTGCCTTTGTTTCATATCGGAGGCATGATATCGATATCTTTTGGTTTGAGTAGAATGGCGGGTTTGTATTTTCGTGGACAACAGGGATGGGATATAAGCCATCTTATATTTTTGGCAGGAGTATCAACATTTGCATTTGTATATATTTCCTTATTTTTAACTCAGAAATTATCGAGGACATTTACCGATAAAGAATAAACAATTATGCGATGAAAATAATGGATTACAATTTTAACAACAATAGGATGCAGCCAACAAAGATTTCTGGCCCTTCGGTTGCCACACTTCCCGGCCAGCCGG
>DLFY01000048.1:20929-29037 GCA_002482415.1 Phycisphaerales bacterium UBA7708 | reverse complement strand
GCCACGTTTGTCATTCCCGCAGAGGCGGGAATCCAAATACAGGAGAAAATGATAGCATGAGAAAAGCAGGATGGTTACTCTTTCTTTGTATTATGGGTATGTGTGTTATTGCATACTTAACACGCCCAAATCTCAGCGATGTTGTATATGAATTTCTTGTAGAAAATCATCAGGCGGCTTTAATAGAGTGTAAACCTCTGAAGGAGCAAAAGAAAGTTGATTTTGTACAGGATTCATTTGAGGAACATCGAATTTCGTTAAAAAGTGATTATACTCTGAACACCCAGCCGCCAATTTATCTGGATATTATTCTTTTGTTACCGGAAGGGGCAGAAGAAATAAAAAAAGAGTCAATCTATCAATTCACTTCTTCAAACATAGTGTTCTGTATGAATGTTCAGAATGCGATGCGATTTAATATTGAAGCCGCCTCTGAATTACTAAAAAACAGATTGCATGAAAAGCAAGTTAAGTATGCCCCGGAATCATTTGACCAGGTACACGATGTTCTGGTGACAGAAAAGGATGAAGTATTGTTTATAAAGTCCTTGTCGCTGAAATTAGATGATACCAGAACAGGAACTATAGAAGATGCTTTACAAAAGTCAATTCTTTTTCATTCACTTCGATGTGCATATGGTGTAAGTATAGAACCTTCTGTCATCAATTATGGTTCAAATAATCTATATTTCTTTAAAGAATTCGCTGGGGCAGAGAAATTGGTTTTGGAGTGGGTCTTATTTAAGAGTAAAGATTTTTGTTGTGCCGGAACCATTACGTTTAAGAGCAAACATAATTATGATGAAAACGTATTTGATCAGTTAATAGGTTATCTTGAGATGATATTGTCAAAGGAAACGATTAATTAAGCATGTCAAGAGATATTGCAATAGGAAAACCCGAGACAGTTTCCAGTAAAGAATGAAAAACTCTGTAACGAAAAGGATTTATCACAAACGAAATAAAAAAAAATGATGCTGCGGACGGCTGTATCCTGCCGTTCGTAATTGCCACTGTTAACAAAAAGGTTTAAACCATGAAAAACATGACCCGAATGACACTGCTGCTGATAGGAATCTTGATAGTGGGATTTATGGTTGGGCGTATCAGCCTGAAAGGGCATGGATTGCCGGTTCAATTGCAGCAAAGACCGTATGTGGATATTGGCGATATGAACCTGCATAACGCGGCCATAAAAGACTTTTATGTGAAATGGAAACAGGGGGCCGGATTTGCTGCAATACGACAGGAAGGCCCCGGCATCGACGAACCTGTTATATCATATCTGATTACAGAAAATGGCAAATTAACCGTGATCGTGGAAAACAAGACTTTATTTGGCTCTGATTACAAAGAAGCTTCAACGGACTCGATTGCAATCGGTTATGAGGAACCCAATGGAACTTTTATCGAGATTGACCCCGACGGCTTTGAGAGGCATGATTTGAAGATAATCCGAAGTAAAAAGTAATCCAGAATAATAGGATGTGAGCCAATACAATGGAACAGAATAGAAACAAAATCAGATTATTTGCAGGAGTTTTATTCCTGGGGATATGCGTTTTTTGTTATACAGTATTCTCTTATGTGCGAAATAGCCGCCCCTTGGACGCGGCGATACGTCGCGGGGATATGAAAGTTGTTAAAATCAAGGCCAAAAAAGTCAGGGATATTAATGAACGAGTTGACCGGTTTACCTATCTGGGGAACTGTTTTCTGCTGAGTCGAAATACTCCAAGGGAGAAAACTCCAACAGCCGGACAAATAACCGAGTACAACAATGCCGTTTTCGAAATGATCCGGATACTTGTTGAGAATGGTGCAGATGTGAATGCAAAATGTGAAGAAGAAGTATATGGTCGTACGCCTTTAATCATGGCAATTGCCTCCGGCAATCAAGATGCAGTTAAATATTTATTGGACAAGGGGGCTTCGCTGAAAATAGCCGACAATAATGGAAAGACTCCTTTAATGGTAGCGGTGGCCACAACAAAGATTCCGGTTGATTTATTACTGCACTATGATAACGAGAAAAGTATCAATAATCAGGACCATGAGGGGAATACTGCTCTGCATAATCTTCTTTTGTCAGGAGATTTTCCGCAAACAGTTCAATTACTTTTAGAGCATGGGGCAGATGTTGTTCTTGAAAACAACGAAGGATTAACGGTGACAGAAATTGCACAAAACAAGCAAAGAGGGGCTTCCCTGAAAGTGCTGCAGGCACAAAGTTCAAGCAAAGAATCCGACACTCCTGATCAGAGAGCGGTTATCAGCGAAGATTGAAAGTTTGCATGATGATATTAAAAGATAATCATGACCTGTCCGAGCCTGACCACGGTTTCCTCAATCCGCCTGCACGGGGAACCGAATCGGCTTTTTCTCCCGCTGGCTGCGATAGACCGCCGTAAAGAGCTCGACCGTTATGCGACCATCCTTACCCGTAATCAGGGGATTGCGACCTTCAAGAATTGCCTGTAAAAAATCCTCAACCTGCAGCCTGTGATAGTACTCCGTAGCCTTGATGGTCTTGAAAAACGCCGCATCCTCCTGTCGCCATCGGGCCAGCAGCTCCATCTCCCCCGGCACAGTCCAGTGGTCGTTGGTCGGCGGCTCTTCAATCTCCGACCGGCCCGCGATAAACATCGTCCCGCCGTCGGTCTGTACCCCGACCGCAGCCCCATTGCTGCCCATAATCAGCACCTTGCCGTAGAGGGCCGGATTCTGTGAATTGCTGATGACAATATTGCCCAGCCCGCCATGCTTAAAACGCACCACGACCACCGCCGTATCTTCCACCTCGATATAGGGATGATTCAGGTTGCCCCAATAGCCGAACGCCTCCTCAATCGGTCCCATGTACCATTGCAGCAGGTCCAGTTGATGCGGCGACTGATTGACCAGCACGCCGCCGCCTTCCTCCTGCCATTTGCCGCGCCACGGGTCACTCTGATAATACGCCTCATCCCGCCAGCCGTACAGCGTCACCGTCCCCAGCACCGGCCGCCCGATCTTGCCCTCATCGATGGCCTTCCGAATCCGCTGGCAGGGGGCATAAAACCGCCGCTGCGAGACCACCCCCAGCTTGACTGACGCCCGCCCGGCCGCTTCAATCATCGCATCGCAGTCCTTCAGCGTAATCGCCAGCGGCTTTTCCACCAGCACATGAGCCCCCGCCTCCATCGCCGCAATCGAAGGCCCCGCATGATACGGGTGCGGCGTGCACACAATCACCGCGTCCAGCGATTCCTTCTCGACCATCTCGGTCACATTATCATAGCCCCTCACGCCGTATTGCGCCCCATAATGCCGGGCCTTCTCCCGGCTCCGGCCGCATACCGCCAGGAATTCCGAGCAGGGCAGGGCCGCCAGTGCCTTGGCATGTAAGTGTCCCACTTTTCCGCATCCGATGAGTCCTGTTTTCAATTTATTCATTGTATAAACTTTCTGAGTATGAGCTTAAGCTGTAGGATTCAGAATGACTTTCATCAATCCCGGCTCTCGCCCGGCCAGTCGTCCAAACCACGCAGGGCCTTCCTCAAGCCCCCCAACCGCACTGATGAGCTTATCGACATCGACCTTCCTGCCGGCAATCATCTCCAGGCAGGCCGGGTATTCCCCGCACGAGGCACACGATCCGTAAACCGAGATCTCCCGAGTCACAAGGGCCTGCAGCGGAACCTCCACCTGCGGCGACAGATTCCCCACCATCACCATCCGCCCGCCTTTTCGCAGCACACCCAATGCCGTCCGAACAGTGGGGGTAATGCCCACCACCTCAAAGGCCGCATCCGCCCCGCGGCCTTCGGTTAATTGCATACACTGCTCCACAACATTCACGGTGTCCGGATTCAGCACCGCCTCTGCCCCAAAGTTCCCGGCTATCTTCAACCGCTCGGTATCCACATCAACGGCAATAATCCGACGGCACCCTCGGGCACGGAGCACCTGAATCACCAGAAGCCCGATCATCCCCGCCNNACCACGACCGCCGTATCCCCACCCGTCAGGCCCGCTCGCCCCACGGCATGAACCGCAATGGACAGCGCTTCGGTCATCGCTCCCTGTTCAAAGCTCACCCCCTCCGGCAGACGATAGAGGATATGCTGCGGGACAGCCACGAATTCGGCAAACGCCCCATCCCGTCGGTATTCATTGCAGGACACCCCCAGCACCCTTCGGTTATCGCAAAGGTTAATTTGTCCCTTGCGGCAAAAATGGCACTGCCCGCAATACACCGTCGAGTCAAACGTTACCCGCTCGCCTTTATGCCAGCCCATGACGCCGGAGCCGATATCCGCAATCACCCCGGCCGCCTCATGGCCCATGATAATCGGCGGCTGTCTCCGGCCCGTGCTGCCGTCCATGCCGTGGACATCACTGCCGCAGATGCCGCAAGCCCTGACCTGGACAAGCACATCCTGAGCCCCGATCTGCGGGACCGGACAATCCTGAATCTCAAAATAACTGGCTTTGGTCAGAACAAGCGCTTTCAATACCGTTCTCCCGGTTCAATTCTCTATAACTGCCGCCTACACCAGCGGCAGCAGTTTGGCAAACACCATTGTAAAAAATAACCCGACAAAAGCAAGACTGCTGACCGTCACCGTCCAGGTTTTCAGCGTCTCCACTTCGGTCAGGCCGCTCATCTTGGCGAAAATCCAGAAGCCGCTGTCGTTCATCCAGTTGCCGCACTGAGCCCCGAATCCAATCGCACAGGCGATGTACACGGGGTGATACCCATCGCCGCAGGCGTCCCCAGCAGCGGGGCGATCATGGCTGAGGTCGTAATCATCGAAACCGTGCTGGACCCCTGGGCGAATTTGATGACAAAGGCAATCATGTAGGCCATGATCAGCAGTCGGATGCCCCCCAGAGCCTGTGTCGAATCGGCTGTAATCATCGCCTGCACCGCCGATCCGATCTGGGCTTCTTTGAGCATCGCGCCGAAAGCTCCGCCGGCCGCGGTAATCAGGATGATGACCCCGCCGCTGGTCAGTGATCCTTCCACCAAGGCCCCCAGTTCCTGCCGTGAAGGCCTTCGCTGCCGCCAGAGTACGACCAGTGCCGCCGCCGCAGATATCAGCATCGCCAGGTTGGCATTGCCGAGAATAGAGGTTACGGCTTTGACCCCATGCACACCTGATTCAGGGCTGGCTTTGGCCGCCAGGGCGGAAATTATCGTATGGGCCGAAATCAGAACGACCGGCAGAAGAATCGGCAGAGATGAGGCAAACAGCCCCGGCAGTTTGTCAGCGGCCAGCGGTTCCGGTTCATGGTCCCAGCCTTCAATGGGCCGCATGGGATAATCATGTTTACTGCTGTGCCAGCGGACAAAATACAGCATGACGACCGCTGTGAAAATAGACGTCAGCAGGCCGATCATCATCATCATGCCCAGGTCGATCTTGAGCATCTCGGCAATCAGCAGCGGTCCCGGTGTCGGCGGCACCAGCGAGTGGGTAATTGACCCGCCGGCACCCATCGCCAGAATCAGCAGCATGTAGCGTATCCCCGTCTGTCGGTGCATCGAACGGGCCAGCGGTATCAGCAGGTAAAACACGGTATCAAAGAATACCGGAATCGACAGCACAAATCCACTGGCCATTAGCGACACAGGGCATCGTTTCTCGCCCAGCAGGCCGACAAACATCCGGACAATACGGTCGGCGGCGCCGCTGTCGATCAGGCAGCGGCCGATGATGGACGCCATGGCGATGACGATACCGACCTTGCCGGCTGTTTCCCCAAAGGCAATTGCGACCCGGCTAATCTTCTCGGCGGATGGGCCGGGCGTCAGCAGACTGACCAGGATCGCCCCGGTAATCAGGGCCAGAAACGCATTCATCCGCAGGCCGATAATCAGTATCAGCACCGCGGCAATCCCCACCACCAGAATCAGAATCGGCGACAGTTCCAAATGCGTTTACTCCGGCTCATTATTTCGATAGGTGCTGACTGACTGTAAATGTTAGCGTCTCGGATTCAAGCTGCTCAGAACGGGCGGTTAATGTGATTTGTCCTTTTGCATCGCTGGCCTTGATCCAGACATAGCAGCGCCCCTGATAGGCACTGCGGGAATCCGCCCCAAACGGCTCATGGCTGAGCACGCTGGCATTGTCCACCGCGGCAATCACTCCAGGCCCGGTGACGCTAAAGGTAACGACATCCGTCGCTGTCGGAATCAGCACACCCTGTTCATCGACTACAGCAGCCTCCACTCGAATCACATCATCCCATGATGGACTCACGGTATTGCGCAGGGCGTCAAGCCGGATTCGCGATGCCTTTGCAGCAGTCTTGTATATCTGGGTTGCAGCGACCTTGCCGCCATTGGAGGCCACAGCCTTGAGGGTTCCCGGCTCAAACTCCACCTTCCAGACCCGCGGGGAGTCATTGTCCGGTTTAGCCTGTGCCCCCAGCGACGTATCGTTTAAAAACAGTTCCACCGACTCGCAATTGCTATAGACTTCCACTGTTTCCGTATGCGGCTGAAGATTGGCGGGCGTCCAGTCGGAAAACTGCGTCACCCGGAACCGGTCATCGGTGCTGAGTTCATAGCCCGGGTCCACGGGCGAAGGTTCGTTTCTGCCGATCCGCCGGGTGATATGGACCATGGGATTGTCCGACCACCAGCTTTGTCGCTGATAGGAGCGGGGCCGCAGGCCGCCGGCCCGGTCAATCACCCCAAACGGTGTCGAGATCGCAGGCCAGACACGCGATTCGCCCAGATAATCAATCCCGCTCCAGATGAACTGTCCCGCATACGGGGCATTATCCCGCAGGGCAAGCCAGACACTCAGGTCATGGCCATTTTCCGTGCCCAGAATCTTCCGCTTCGGGTTCTGCCGATAAGCGGCCAGAATTTCATTTTCCCGATAGTTCTGTCCGACCACATCCAGCATGTCCGCAAGCCCGTTGTCGTAGTCGCGGCTCTGGTTGGGACGGAATAGTCCCTGTGATACCGGGCGGGTCGGATCTTCCTGATGATAGATGTTAATCAGGGAACCGAGAATCTGCTTGGCCAGTTCCGCCTTGGGCGTGTCGTGGATTTCATTGCCGGCGCTGTAAACGACTACGCAGGGATGATTCCGGTCGCGTCGAATCGTATCGCGGGTATCGATTAAAGCCCAGTCTTTGAAGTAGCGGTGGAAATCGCCCGTTCGTTTGCCGACGGTCCAGCAATCCAGAAATTCGTTCATGACCAGAAAGCCCATCTGGTCACAGACATCCAGAAACTCCGGCGCCACGGCATTATGGGCGGTTCGGATGGCATTGACACCCAGTTCCTTCAGGACCGCCAGCCGGTCCCGCCAGACCTGCAGAGGGACTGCCGCACCAAAAGCCCCGCCGTCGTGATGGACGCAGACACCCTTGATTTTGAAGCTGCGTCCATTGAGCCAGAAGCCGGTGGCCGGTTCAAAGGCAAATTCCCGAATGCCAAAAGAGGTGATTTCATCATCCAGCCTGGACCAGCCCGAGACTACCTCCGTATGGGCGGTATAAAGGGCGGGGCGGTCCAGGTCCCATCGGGTCGGATTGAGGACGATCAGGTCCTGCTGAAATTCCACCATGGCTCCGGGATTGACTATCTTTGCGGGCGAGGCTGCTTTGGCGGCAACGTCACCCTGCGGATTATAGAGCGTAATCTCCAGGCAGACCTTTTTCCTGCGGTCGGATGAATTGATGACGGCGGTCTGAACGCGGACCGTAGCCTGGGCATCCGTGATCTGCGGGGTGGTGACAAACGTCCGCCACGGCCCCAGCAGGATGGGATTGGTGGCAATGAGTCGGACATGCCGATAAATCCCTGCCCCCGTGTACCACCGCGACGCCGGCTGCAGCGTCGTATCGGTCCGCACCGCCAGCACATTCGGGCCGGCTTCATTCAGGTAGGGCGTCAGCTCGTACTGGAAGCTGACATAGCCGCTGGGACGAGTGCCCAGCAGATGCCCGTTAATCCAGACCTGGCTGTTGGCCATGACCCCGTCGAATTCCACAAAGACCTGTTTATTGGCCCAGCCTCTGGGCAGCGTAAAGCTCTTGCGATACCAACTGACGCCCGTGGGTAAAAAGCCGCCATCGCCTCTGGAAGGGGCATCTTTTGT
>DLFY01000048.1:0-20919 GCA_002482415.1 Phycisphaerales bacterium UBA7708 | reverse complement strand
GGGACATCGACGGTCTTCCATGTGCTGTCATCAAATGCCGCGGCTTCGGCCCCCGCCGCATCGGCCTTAAGAAATTGCCAGCCTGCATCCAGTGATTGAACCTGGCGGGTCTTCAGGGCCGGTTTACCGAGTGCCGGAATTGACAAAAGCACCATGCCAAGAATGATCAGGTCTCGTTTCATGGTTAATCCTCCTTAATGCACTTGAGGGTTATTTCGATTCGGATTGGGTCTGCGTAATGGTCGGCTGGGTCAGGTAGCTGACGCCGACCAGTGCCGCGACAGAGACGATGATGGCCGGCAAAACCGCATCCAGTTCCTTAAGCCATCCGGACACATGCGGACTGATGACTTCTCCCCACAGCAGGGGGATAGCAATGCCGGCGAGGATGGNNAGGAGGCCATGGCCGCCTGTCGGGTGGCGCGTTTCCAGGCAATCGCCGCCACCAGGCTGGGCGTGATGGCCGCACCGTATATCGTATAGGCATACAGGGCCTTGTGGAAAAAGCCCGTCGATTCGGAAAAGGCCAGCGATACACCATAGGCAATGAGGCCGAACACCAGAATCAGCACCCGGTTGAGGAACACCACATGCCTGTCGGTGGCCTTGGGATTGATGTGGGTCTGATAGACATCCTTGATGAAGGTAATCGCCGGAATCAGCAAAAACGAATTGGCTGTCGAAACGATGATGCCGACGACCGTAACCAAAAAAATAACACCCAGGACCGGCGGCATATAATGTTTGGCTGCGTAGATGAGAATATACTTGCCATTCTGGGGGTCGGGTGTCATGCTGGCGGCAATCCAGGCATTGGTGATAATCAGCAGTTCGATGGCCATGGCGACAAAAATCATGGTCGTTACGGCCTGCCTGGAGCTGCGGGCATTACGTCCGGCAAAGATACGCTGATACTGATTGGCGTCGCCCAGAATCAGCAGAAACACTGGCAGCAGGTAATTGACCAACTGTACCGGCGAATACACCCCCCAGAACTGCATGTGGCGGGTTTTATTGTGCATGGCGGCAAAGGCCTCGGCTATGCCTGAAAAGCCGCCGGCCTGATACAGCAGCACCGGCAGCGCCGCTGCCATCGCCCCGATAATCAGGATTCCGGTGACGATGTCAGTATAGGCCAGGCTCAGCAGTCCCGCCAGCATGGTATAAGCAAGGATGAAAACCGCGGCCATGATGGTCGCGTGACTGGCCTCCAGGCGCGGCTCAATCAGGCTGAGGGTTCCGACATCCGCACCTGCGGCAATGCGGTAATCCGAATCAGCGTCATCAATCGAATAGTGGATTTTTGCATGATGGTTTTTGAGAATGGTTAAGGAGTTCTTGTCAACAGCCGCGGCGGTGGTGTTGTCCTCAACAACATGAATTGTGTAGGGAATGGATTTCCCTGTATCCTGTGTGGATACAACGGCAAGCTGAACGGTTCCTGTCCAGTCCTGCGGCGGGGTATAGACCATACGGCCTTTAGCTAATTGACGGGGCGTCAGAGTATCGTCTCGGTTCAGCAAAACCGGGTCTTTGTCGCCAGCAATGACTTCCAGTACTGCTCCACCGGCGTTGAACTGATAACTGACAATGACCATATAGGCCGTCACAAGGGCTAAAACAGACAGCATTCGTGGTGCCCGGCCGTAGCGGCGCCCGATGATTTCCGGCACCGAGGACGCTTCGATATTACGGGCATGGGAGGCGATAAACGACAGCAGAATCATGCCGAAAAAGGTGCCCGCCGGGATAATCAGGGCCGCCATGCCCGTCCGGTAGGTTTCTTCGGCATTACCGACGATGGACCCGGTGCCGATCCAGACAGCCAGCATTGTGCAGACCATCACCCACGGCGAAAGCGACCGCCCGGCTACGGCAAAATCCGATTCGGTCTTGACCCGGCGCGAGGTATAGACGCCGATGCCGACCAGGACAATCAAATAGACAAAAATCGCTGCCAGATAAATCATACTCATCCTTGGTTTAATCGTGAGGTGAAGTTTATATTGATCCTACTTGAAATTTNNGTTCGTCGCGGCTAAGACCAGCAGCTTCAACCACGTGCTTCTTTTGCTCGCGGAATAATCATGCCCGTTGGGTATAACTCAGGCCATTTACGGGGCTGCCTGTTTTGTACTGCATGGGGTAAACCGCCAGTCATATCGTTCCGGGTGTTTGAAAATACTGCCGATCAGGTCTGTCAGTTTTGGGTCATATCCTGTTAATTGGTCGCGGGTGTTGATCGAGCGACCTTTGTTATCGGCGACCTTTCCAGCATCGTAGAATGCTTGCATGCCTTCGGCAAAGTATGCAAACCGGTTTTGGAAGGCCGGCGTGGATGCCCACAGGTCTTGGCTGATGGCGGCATCATAGAGCGTCTTAACCTGCTGGTCAAAACGCACGTCCATCCGCTGCAGGCCGATTTCGTATTGCAGCTTTTGTTCCTTGCTGTCAAAGTCCGGGTCAACAGGACGCAGGCCGGTATAAAGATAAGCCGTCAGAGCCATCGTACCGATGAGCCGATTGTGATTACTGTAAACCTCCGACTGGGCAATACCCAGCCGCAGCGAAGCGGGCAGTTTAGCCAATTCAGTTCCGTCTTTGTGCTCCAGAAACGCCTCGACATTCAGCGTCTTTTGAACCGATAGTGACGTCGGGAATTCATCGTCGGCATAGACTGCCACCGCGACGTCGGCATTAATCATGGCCTTGAGGATATCGTGGCGATAGCGGAACAGGTTGCGAATGGTATGATCCACACAGAGCATCGCCTCGTCGGATACGTTTGCCGTGCCGAAGATGGAAAAACCGCGGCACCAGATGTATTTAGGCAGGGCGGAGCGTTCTTTGAAACGGTCGGGAGTTTGAATTACCCTGGGCAGTTTGACCAGCGGTTCATAATGCCAGTCATTGGCCGGGGTAATGCGGAAGGTTGTGCGGACCAGTTCGACGACATCCGGGTCATATTCGGTCAGGAGTTTGCGGGTGTTGACGTGGTTGTGATTCCAGTTGTTGGCGCGGTTGGCGTCGAAAAAGCCCTGCACCGCCTCGGCCCAGTATTCCCCGGAGTCGGTTGAGGCATAATCATTTTTATAGAGTCCTTTGGCCATAGCCTTGTTGTACAGGGCATCCAGCGTTTTCTGGAAATCCGGCTCCAGCCGCCGCAGGACAAAGTGAATCGAATGGGCCAGTTCGTGAATGAAGATGCTTTCGTCTTCGTAACGGTCCTCCGGCAGAGACAAGAGGTTCTCTTCACCGACGCTGGTTGTCCGTCCGCCGAAGCCGCGGGCCCGTTCGTCCCAGAATGCCTTGGGCTTCATATCCGCATAGTCGGGGATATCCGTAACCTGCTCGTTGTGGCCGATGATGATGAAGCGGTTGCCGTTTTTGGACAGGGCCTCCCGCACGTCGGGGCGGTTTTCGAGCATTTTATCCAGCAGGAACTTGAGCCGGTAAAAGGCCTGGTCCGAGACGGCTTTGGAACTGATGACCGTGATGCCGTCACAGTTGAGGTACTTGGCATAAAAGGGGTCCAGATTCAGCTCGGCTGGGGGTGTTGTGACCGAAAGGGCTGGGGGATTGGCCAGGCATAGGGGTAAAAAGAGTCCGCTCAAAACAAACATTATACATAACCATGGTCTTGTCATCGTCTGTTTCCTTGTGTTTGGGCCGCTGGGGGCATTCCGGCAGAGTTTCAGGGCATATTCTATCGCGTACTATATCCCCGGCGGCAGGGGTTTTCAAGTGCTTAATCTGCCGGGCTGATAAATCCTGAAATCGCCATTTAAAACATGGGTCTTATGGTTTGCGAAAGGGGCGAAATTGCCCATTTTCACTGCTGGTAGAATGGGATTTGTATAGGTTTTAGACGCAGGACAGCGGAGGAGAAATAAAATCCGCTGAGTGGGGATGAATTTGCCTGTGCTGATGCCGAATGCGGGTGTTTCATAATATTAGTACAAAAGTTGTAAAACATTGTTAATAAAAGATATACGTATTAAATGGCGAGGCATTGGGCTGATTTCATGGTATAGGATTTGCTCATTCTATGTCGGGTCATTTTATTTATATGTATATAGTGGATAGGACAGATATAGAATGAATGAAAATAATGCCAGTCCCATCCTGATTTATCAGATGGGCGAAGTGGGTTCCAAGACGGTGGAAGCGACCTTGAAGCAACTGGGGCTGCCCAATCGCATCTATCATGCTCATTTTCTGTCCTGGCCTGGGATTGAGGAGGTCGAACGATACTATGCCAGTTGCGGGCAGCCTCGCCGGCTGGACCACAGCCGCAAGATTCGTGTATTCCTGGACAATAACCCGACGCTGCGGTGCAAGGTGATTACCCTCGTGCGGGACTGGGCGGGCAGGGAACTGTCGAATCTGTTTGAAAACATGGAAGTCCTGCTGCCGGAGGCTGTGGGGAAAAGCTCTCCAGAAACAGCAATCCGGCAGGCAGAAGAGTATCTTGAGAACTCGTTTGCATCCTTCAATATCACTGACGATAATGCCTGCACCTGGTTTGACAAGGAACTCAAAGACGTTTTCGGCTTTGATATCTTCTCTGTGCCGTTTGATGCACAACGCGGCTATCAGATTTATTCCACAGCCCGGGCGGACATCCTGTGCATTCGTCTGGAAGACCTGTCGCGGGTGTACCAGGCTGCGTTCCGGGATTTTCTTGGCGTGTCGGTGCCGCAATTGGTCATCGATAACGAAGGTTCGGACAAGCAAAGCAGAGAAATCTATCAGCAAATCAAGCAGCAATTCCGTGTGCCGGAGTCGGTTCTTGAGCCGATTTATCAGAGCCGGCTGATGAAACATTTTTATACCGAAGATGAGATTGCCCGCTTTAAAGCAAAATGGCTTAAACCAGCGGAAAAAACAGCACCTCTGCAACGAACCGGCAGGATTCTGCTGATCCATTCCGAAGGCAATGTCAATAACAATCCGAATTTGTCAGGGCTGGTTGAGATTCTGTGTGAGCAGGGGTATCAGGTTGATATTGCCAGTCCTCGCCGCAAAGGGATTCCCCAGAAAAGCCCGCATCCCAACGCTCGTCTGCTGCTGGTCGATGACAAGCGGGCCAAGGTGGCCGGGGAACTCGTGCTGCTGGCCGGCAAGCCGTTATCGACGGTGCAGGAGATTGCCGCAGCGGTTGGAGCGTTAGAGCCGTATGGCTTTATTTTTGGAGTGGACCGCGCGATTATTGAAGCGTCCATCATTGCCCACGCCCGCACTATCCCCTATGGGCTGATTTCTTACGAGATATTCTTTGCTGAAGAAGCCGGTGCCGATTACAAAGAGCCTGAGATTGCGGCCTGCCGTGATATTGCCTTTGCCGTCTGTCAGGACCCGGTGCGGGGCGGCTGTTTGAGCCGGGAAAACCAGATACCGACGGACAAGATGATTTATATCCCGGTAGCCGGACGCGGCATCGTACCCAGGCAGAAATCCTGTGCCCTGCATCAGAAACTCGGCATTGACCCGGCCAAAAAAATCGCCATCTATTGCGGCAGTGTCGAAGCCTATTGCATGATTGATGAGCTGATTCAAAGCGCCGCCGCCTGGCCGGACGACTGGGTGCTGGTGATTCACAATCGCTACGGTCTGGATACGACGATGCGGTCGTATTATCAAAAGTATCTGAATACTCGCAAAGTGGTTTTTTCCACTGAACCCGTGGACAGTACCGACCAGATGCATACCCTGCTGAATAGTGCTGATATGGGTATTGCCATGTATAAGCCCATCAAGGGCAATAAATGGCAGGGCAATAACATCGCCCATATCGGGATGGCCTCCGGTAAGATTTCGACGTATTTGCAGCATGGGCTGCCGGTTCTGATTAATGAACTGGGGCAGATCAGCGACTGTGTGCGTCAGTACCATCTGGGTCAGGTGCATTCCGGCCCGATGCCGATAGCGGTACCGCAGACGACGGAATTAGCCCAGTGGGGTCGCAATGGTCAGGCCTTTTTTGCCGAGCATCTGGACCTCAATGAAACATCCCGGCCGCTGCTGGAGCGATTGTCTCAGGCGGTTCACCGCAAAAGCCGGCCAGTGGCCTGTGCATGCAGTCGTACGGTCGATTCATATCCGAAAATAACGGTTGTGACCCCTTCGTATAATCAGGCGGCTTATCTGGAAGCCTGCATTCAGTCGGTGCTGAGCCAGAATTATCCGAATCTCGACTACATCATCATGGATGGCGGCAGCACGGACGGTTCCGTCGAGATTATCAAAAAATATGAAAAGCATCTTGCTTATTGGCAAAGCAGGTCGGACGGCGGCCAGTATCAGGCTGTTCAGGAGGGCTTCAGGCGCTCCACAGGCCAGATTATGACCTGGCTGAATTCCGATGATATCCTGCATCCCGGGTCCTTGCAGTGTGCGGCGGCGATTTTTGGCGCCAGGCCCGAGGTGCAGTGGATTATGGGGCGGCCCAACAGTATCGACAGCCAGGGCCGGATGCGGCACCAGTGGAAGAGTCTGCCGCTGTGGTCGCGGGAAAAATACCTGCGGCGTCAGTACCGCAATCCTTTCATTCAGCAGGAAGGGACGTTCTGGACCCGAAGCCTGTGGGACAAGTCGGGGGGCTGCCTGGATTTACAGTACCGTCTGGCCGGCGATATGGAGCTGTGGGCGCGGTTTTTCCGATTGACGCAGCTTTATAGTGTCGATGTCCTGCTGGGGGCGTTCCGTCATCACGATGGCCAGAAGACACAAACCGATATGGATCGGTATCTTGCCGAAGCGGAGGCGATTATCAACCGCGAGATTGAGCATTATAACGCCTCGACCGACAAGAGCCTGCTGCCCGCGCCGACACCCCTTCTTCAGGATGAATTGAAGATGCTGCTTGCTGTACCGCCTGTGGTCACATCGGTCGACACTCCAGCGAGCTATCTGGTCTCGGCGATTGTTTCAACGTATAATTCCGAGGCCTTTATTCGCGGCTGTCTGCAGGACCTGGTCGAGCAGACCCTGTATCAGAAAGGGCAGCTCGAAATTGTCGTGGTCAACAGCGGTTCTCAGGAGAATGAAGAAGCGATTGTTAAGGAGTATCAATCCCGCTATCGGCATATTCAATACGTCAAGACGTCCCAGCGGGAAACGATTTATGCCGCATGGAATCGGGGGATTCGTGCAGCGCGCGGTCGCTATATCACCAATGCCAATACCGATGATCGCCACGCGCCTGAGATGATGGAAAAGCAGGCGACGGCGCTGGAGCAGAATCCGGACGCAGTGGGCGTTTATTCATATTTTCATGTGACGCACACTCCCAACCAGACCTGGCAGACCAAAACTGTGGCCGAAACACGAACATGGCATCCTCCTTATTCGCATCAGAATCTGCTGCGTGCAAATTTTATGGGGCCATTCCCGATGTGGCGGCGGAGTCTGCATGATGAATACGGCTGGTTTGATTCGGCATTGAAAGTTGCCGGGGATTATGAATTTTTCCTGCGGGTCTCGCAGACGTATCCGATGATGCTGATTCCGGAGCCGCTGGGATTGTATTATTATAATCCGTCCAGTCTGGAGCGTTCCGCCGGGACGCGGGATCAGGAAGACCAGTGGATTAAACAATTATACCGCGATTCATGGGGCCGTGTAATTCGCAGGCCGTTCTATCCGGCAGAAGAAGCCCGGTCGATTCCTGAATCCGGGCAGGAACATCTGCTGGCGGGGGCTATGAAGCTGTTTCAGAAGGCCCAGAAGGCTTTTGCCGCCGGCAATATGCTGACGGCCCGCAAGGTGATGGCACAGTATCAGGCGGTGATGAATTACGACCATCTGCCGCGGATCGACCGGCGTGATCCATCCGGCAGTCCGCTGATGTCGGTGATTATTGTGACGTATCAGCGGTCGGACGATGTGCTCAAGCTGCTGGATTGCTTCCGACAGCAGACCGACCGTGATTTTGAGATTATTATGGTGGATAATGGCGGCACGGATATCCGCGAAGCTGCCGGCAGGGCCGATTGCATCATTCCCTGTCCGATCAATTTCAATCTCAGCGAGGGCCGCAACATCGGCGCCTGGTTTGCACGCGGCACGATTGCGGTCTTTGTTGATGACGATGCTCTCGTGGAGGCCGATTATACGGCTTCTGTGCGTCAGGCCTTTGAGACGTATCATGTGCTTGGGCTTCGCGGCCGGACACTGCCGAAAACACCTGTGTCCAATAAGCATATTTCCATCTGCGACCGCGGCGACAAGCCTTTCCCGACGCTGTGCAATCAGGAGGGCAACTCGGCGTTTCTGCTGTGGGCATGGCGGGCGGTCGGCGGACAGGATCCGCTGCTGTTCGGCCATGAGGGAACGGATATCACCTGGCGGATGATTCAAGCCTTTGGCCGTCTGGATGTGGTGATGTACTGGCCCGGGACCGTGATTTATCATGACTATGGCGATGGCGGCAAGACCCGTCGAAAACGCAAGCAGCAGGACATCAATCAGGATTATCTCTTATATAAATACGACCAGAGTATCTCTGATATTCGTTCTCAACTGGAAACGCTGCCTCTGACCGAAGGAAATGCCTTGTCCATGCAGCCGCCGGCTTCGGCGGATGCCAAACGCTGGCAAGGCCTTTGTTATCAGGATAATCTTCACAAGCTCAGCACGGTGCCGTCACCGAAAGTGGCAGTCGTGATTGCCTGTCAAAATATGGCGGAGTACCTGCCGCAGTGTCTGGATGGGATTCGTGCCCAGACGCTCAAAGAATGGGAAACCCTGATTGTCGATGACGGCAGCACCGACGGCTCGCGTGAGATTCTGCAGCGTTATGCGCAACAGGATAAGCGATTCCGCCTGTTTTTCTTCGACAAGAGCGAAGGGCCTTACGTGCGCCGCAACTTTGCTATTCAGCGTGCGCGGGCTCCGTTTATTTCCATCCAGGATGCCGATGATATTCTTGCCCCGCAAAAGCTGGAGATGCTGCTGGAGGAAATCCTTCGCGACGATTCGCTGGGTGTGGTGGGGTCATTCTTCGGGCGGTTTATCGATATGTTCCGGGGGCCGGAGTATTGCGACCGTCTTCGTCTCCAGGTCAGCCATGCGGAGATTGTCAAGAATTATCATCGCAGTTTCTATGTCTGCTGGCATGCCTCGGCGATTATTCGCAAGACCCTGTTTGAGCAGGTGGGCCTGTATGATTACCAGCCGTGGGGGTCCGATACCTTCTGGCTGGCCAAGGCGGCGATGTACGGGATTCTGACCGGGACAGTGCGGTTTAAGAATTTTCCGGAAATTCTGACTTATAAACGGGAACACAAGAAATCTCAGACGGGGACTATTCTGCTGAATCATCCCAACGGACGGCGTAAAGTGCTGTCGCGTTATGGCCAGCAGAAACTGATGGAGATTGCACAAAAAGCGAGGGAAAATCCCGGCTTCGATGTCGGTCAAGCCATCCGCAACTGCAACTGCAACGATTTCATTCCGCGGTTCGGGCATCTGTTTGAGCAATGGGAATCCGGTGCAGTGACTCAGCAGATGATAGCCGGTTTGCTGTCCAAAGCAATGCACGAGTTCTGCTCAGGATATTGCTCGGACAGTCTGATTTCGCTGAACTCGCTTTGCGATGTGTGCAAGGGCGCGGAAAAACAGATACAGGGATTAAATCTGCTGCGGGGGTTATGCCAGTTTATTGCCGGAGAAGATGAATTCGCCCTTTTGTCGCTGCGGCAGGAATACGCAGACCACGGGACGGTTCAGGCGAGGGATTTCTTAAACCGCTGTCTGACACAGACTGATAGCCGTCCGGGGGGACAACAGCGTCGTCAAATCGTGGATCGATTTGTCTTTACGGATATGCCTAAGTCTTCCGTTGAGGCCGAGGTACTTTATGATAATCGGGATGCTGCGGCGCCGAAGGTGTCGGTTATTCTGGATTGCCGACGGGGTACGGTGGATTTGGAGACAGTCCTTGCTGAATGGACTGCCCAGACAGAACAAAACTTTGAGCTGTTGATCCTGACTGCGGGCAATTCCAAATCGGATTTTGCCGGCCAGAGCCTGCCGCTGCGTGCAGCGGTTCTCAATGTTGCAGAAGGTGCATCCGGCGCCGCCGTCAAAAACCGGGCGGTTTCGTTTTCCCGGGGCGAGATACTATTGTTTGTCCGCTCGCAAATTGCCGTCAGGACCGATTGTATTGCGACGGTGCAGGACGCCCTGAGTACACCCGCCATCGGTGCTGTCAGCGGACGGATTGTGTCGGCGTCGGGCGGCTGGAATACCAATCTGGACTATGGCGACAGGAAACTGTTCTGCTGTCTGGATCAGGACATGCTCTGCGCTGTGAAACGGGACGTCTTTGAGCGGGCCGGGGGGCTGGACGAAAAGCTCTGGGGGCGCGAGATGCTGTCGCTGAGCTGGGCGATTTATGACGGGGCCGATACGGACTTTGGTTCAATTCTGTATGTGCCCGGACTTGCGGGTACCTGGCGTGCGGATGTGCCGATGACAACGGATTATGTGCTGCGGCAGTTAGCCACCGACCAGCTTTACTGGAGGCGGTCCTGTCCGGGGAAATACTGGGGATTTATCGGATTTGCAGAACGCTGTGTGTGGGCTGTTGAGGAGTCCGGCCAATGTGACCCGGCGCTGGTTGGGCAGGTTGTCCAATTCTTTACCGGCAGGCACAGGGCCATTGCCCTGCAGTGGGCACGTCTGGCATATCGGCTTAAATCCGACCGGCTGGGGGAATTATTCGGCTTGGCTGTCTGTGAATGGGATGCGGGCAATATCGAGCAGGCAACACGATATTTCCAGCAGGTGCTGGCAGTGCCGTTTATGCGGGGAATCGAATCCCGGGTATTGAGTTCAGAGGAACGCAGCAAGTTTTCTGAAATTATTCACTGTTATGTGACGGCCACGCTGAAGCTGGCGGAATATCACCTGGGCCGCGGACAGAACGATAATGTTCGACGGATGCTTGAGCAGCTTAAGACCAATCCAAACTGTACTCTGGATGCCGAACAGAAGACGCAATTTGACTTGTTTTATCAGGGTGTTCAGGCAACTGAGAACAAGACGGTTCCGGGTATGCCGGCTTCCCGGAGTCAGGGGCCGCTGGTGTCGGTGATTATGCCGGCTTATAATTCCGCCGCGTATATCGATTCGGCAATTCAAAGTGTGCTGGCCCAGACATATCCCCATTTTGAACTGATTATTGTCAATGATGGCTCGACGGATCAAACCGAACAGGTTATCCGGAACTACCGGGACAGCCGGATTCACTGTTTTTCGCAGGTAAATGCGGGGCTGGCCGCGACACGGAATGCTGCCATACGTCGTGCGGGGGGGCAATTCATTGTCCCGCTGGATGATGATGATCGGATGAGGCCGGAGTTTATCGCACAGCATATTGCGGCATTTGAGCGCCATCCGGAGGCGGACCTGATTTACTGTGATGACCATCTGGTCAATGAGGCCGGTCAGTCGATACGGACAATCCATCGCAAGGAAATATCCGACCCTACGCAGCTCATCTGCGGCTTGTTCCAGGGCGGTTTTCCGTTCATCCCGTTCCGGACGTGCATTCGACGCAGTGTATTCGACAAGATTGGCTTTTATGATGAATCATTGCGCGTGGCTGAAGACTATGACATGATGCGACGGTTTGCCGCAAAGGGACTGATTGCCAGACATCTGGCAGGAGATTTCTATATCCGACGGATGCGAACCGACAGCCTGTCGCGGCAGCATTCCCGCTGGAAGGCCCAGACGCATTTTAGCGTGATTCGTCAGTTTATAGACACCTTCTCCTGGGAACAATTATTCCCGGATACGGATTGGACCCGGATTGCACCGGAACAGCGTGAATTCCAGGGCCGGTATCAGTCTGCCATGCTATTCCTGACGTTGGGGAGGAATTATATACAGAAAGATCCCCGCAGCTTGTTTGCCGATGTGGCAATGGATTTTGCGATTGAACAATTGGACCAATGTCTGGAATTGTCGCCCGATAATCCGGATGTTATACGGAAAATCAATGAATGCCGGCAACGAAAATCGCAGTGTATGGCCCCAGTGACGGTGTAGAGGCTCAAACTGGTTTAGAGACCGGCCGGATTGACGATAATATAAGTAATGGAATAAATAGAAGATAGATGAAAAACAAGGCGGGCAATATCGCCTTGTGCAGATGTAATAAGACGGGAGTTCAACGTATGGCAAATATCAGTTTATCGGGACTATCGACGGGCATCGACACCTCGTCTATCATTGAGCAGTTGATGAAGGTGGAAGGCCAGCGTCTGACAAAATATACTACCAAGCTGGGCAAATTTCAGGAAAAGCAAACGGCGATTACGGAACTTCAAGGCAAGCTGAGTGCCTTCAAGTCCGCCATCTACAGTATTTCAGATACGAGCAAGATGAAGGCTTTTAACACGACCACCAGCGACAGCGATGTGGTTACAGCCGAGGCGACCTCCAGCGCCTCCGAAGGCAACCATTCGATCAAGATCAAACAATTGGCGACGTCCGAACGCTGGGTGCACAGCGGCTTCCGATATGCGACCTCGTATGTGGGCGAGGGCAATTTTATTTATTCGTACAATAACAGTGAACGGGTTATCCAGACGACCGATACCACGACGCTTCAGGACCTGGTTAAGCTGATTAATAACGACCCCGAGAATCCCGGCGTGACGGCCAGCCTGCTCAAATACGACAACGGCGACGGTAAGGAATGGCACATGGTGTTGTCGGGCAACAGCAGCGGCGAAGATTATCAGATTACCGTCAATTCCAGCAATACCGAGGTTCACACCGCCCAGACCACGCTGAAAAAGGGCGGCAATAATGCGGATATCAGCACCCTGCTCAAAAGTCTCGATGGATTTTCCGGGACCATTGAAAGCGGTACGACTGCCGACAGGATTCGTGTCAGCGGAAAAAGGCACGACGGAACTGCGGTCAATTATACGTTCAATGTCACCCAATACACGACCATCGAGGACCTTGTCCGGGAAATGGAAACCGCATTCGGCAATACTGTTGATGTAACGTATAAGGACGGCCAGCTTAAAGTGACGGACAAGTCCAGCGGCACCAGCCAATTGCAGGTCAGCCTGGCCTTTGAGGCGGGAACCGGTTCGTCGGCGTCACTGACCCTGCCGACGCTCTCACAGTCCACCCAGGGCGGCAGCAAAACAGCCAATATTGCGTCGCTGGCGGCGGGGTCTTTTACCGAGACCCAGTCGGCCAAGAACGCCCTGATTAAAGTGGATGATTATCCGCCGGACGTGGTGGATGTTGAAACCGGCGAACTGATCGAGGAAAAATGGATCAGCCGCAGTTCCAACACGATTGATAATGTGATTGCCGGGGTGACGCTGAAGCTGCATGATACCACCCGGTCCGACAGTTCGACCGGATATAATACCGTGGAGGTGAACCTGACGCGGAATACCGAGGAGCTTAAGAAGAAAATCACGTCGATGGTTGCCAAATACAATGAACTGGCTACCTATTTCAAGGAAAAGACGACGTATAATACCGAGACCAAAACATCGGGGATATTGTCCTCGGACTACAGTTTAAGCAGTATTCTGAATCTCGTTAAAAATCCTCTGCGTTCGGTTGCAACGGGCTTTAGCTCATCGGATTCGTTTACCCGTCCCGAAGATATTGGCCTCAAAGTTGACGCCGACGGGACGCTGGAGCTGGACACAGAGGTGTTCGATAAGGCCATCGTGGAAGACTATATGGGCGTGCTGTCGCTGTTTGGTGCCCAGAAAACAGGCCTTTCCACGGGGGTCGATGCCGCGTATGTCTCATTCTATGCGTCCAGCAAATACACCTCAGCAGGCTCGTATGATGTGAAGGTCGAAGTGGATGCATCGGGCAATATCACCTCGGCGCTGATTAAGCTGACGACGGAAAGCTGGGCCAAAGCCCGCGCGATGAAAGTCAGCGGCAAAAATATCAGCGGCAGTTCCGAGCTGGACGGCAGCAAAAATCCGCTGTATCCGGAGTTTGACCTGAATTTGTCCGTCGATACCAGCAAGACCGGCACGCTGAATGCCACCGTTCAGATCAAGCAGGGATTTGCCGGGGCGATGCATGAAACGGTGGATACATCGCTGAAAACCGGCGGACGCGTTCCGCTGGCGCTCAATAGCATTAAAAGCCAGATTACCACGCAGGAAGACCGGATTACCAAGGAGCAGGACCGCCTTGAAACTTATGAAACACGGCTGAGGCAGAAATACGCCCGGCTCGAGAAAATGCTCAATCAGATTCAGCAGCAGTTCTCCGGCATCAATTCCATGTAAGGGTGTTTACGGATTCGTGCGGTCAGGGGTGTCTGCTGCGCAGGATTATTGGGGGGCAGGGACGGCGGTTACGGAGGCCAGTTTGGCGGCGTTTTCGGGGATGGCCACTGTGGTGCCTGAAAAATCACCGAGCAGCAGGGTGTGCAGCCGGGCACCGATTTTATCTGCCATGATTTCAATCATCTGGGGGCCATAGATGAGAAATATATCATATTGTCCCGTCAGTTCCTGCAGGGCGGGATCAATGCGGCGGGCGGCCTGACTTTCCATATCGCCGGCGGTAAAGACACTGATTTTGTCGATGCAGGTGGGCTGGGGGCTGATGACGGTTTTGGCCTCGTCCAGATCGAACGCTTTTGCCGCGGCCCTGCGTTTGGGCTGGGCATCAATCAGAAGGACCCTGAAATTCATGCCGGCCAGACCAATGGCGGTATTGACCGCGGCCTGCACACCCAAATTTGTTCCCGGCAGACTGCTCAGCAGGATGGCCTGCTGGGGGGCAGGCTTCCGTTCGGCGGCCAGGTTGGTCAACTGCCGATAGTAATCCCGGGAATCCGTCCAGGTCAAACGATGCACCGGGCAATCGATGGTCTTTAAGACAACCGGAGGGGGGGCGGGTTCAAAATCGACAATGTTTTCACGCAGCGGGGGGGCGTTGCGGGCCTGTTCCATAAAGTCCGGATTCAGCAGTTCGGTCCGTTCCGCCTGTTCATCCGTTCCGGGCAGGGCGATATTGTGTCCATTCGAGTCCTGCTCGGTCTGATCCTTTTTGAGGCACAGGGCTTCTTTACGCAGCAGCCCAGCGCAGCCCCAGGCCGAGGCGACGGCTGGAAGCATGGAAATGATGGCCAGTCCCGCCGCCTGGGATGCGACCATTTCCAGCAATTGGACGTTGTAGCCGCCTGCGAGGGCGTCGCTGAAGACCTTGATTCCGAGTGCCAGAAGAGTCATCACCACGGCGGCAGCAGCTTCGCACTGCATCAGGACAGCGATAGACCCCATCGACCCGAAGAACCGCATCTCGGTCTTGATTTTATCGAGAACGGATTTGGCCTGTTCCCGGGAGATGACGTTGAGGCTTATGTCGGCCTGGAGGCCGGCTCGCTTGACGGGGAGAATTTCCTGGGAATACCTGCGCACCGAGCGTCGGATTTGCCGGGCGAATAACAGAATCATCCAGAAACTGAGTAGGACAATCAATACGGCCAGAATGGCTGCGGTAATAATTCCGGTGCCAAGGACGACCCTGCCGATCAAACCGACGACTATACCTGCGGTCTGTTCGAGGAGGATTTTCCGGACGGTCATGGCAATCAGGCAAATCCGCAGGAGATTCATGACCCCGACCAGGAAACCAAAGCCCCCCAGTTCCTGACAGTTTGCCGCCGCCAGGCACACGGCGACTACCGCGGCGGCCAGAAACACACTGAATACCCAGACAATATCCATCATCAGCAGGGGCATGGGGATCAGCAGGCCGGCCAATACCGTCAGGGCGGCCGCTGCAAAAACTGCATCCAGCCGGTAATGGATTGCTTCCGGTAAATTAGATTCTGTTTGTCGTCTTCTCATCCGCCGCTTTCGTTCTGATAACGCAGGCAGTATAGCGTCTCTGGGCAGGTTTGTTCAAGCGTTATTTGGAATAAGCGTGTTTAAGACGATAAATCACGGCCAGCACCTCTGCAACCGCGGTGAAGAGTTTTTCGGGAATCGGCTGGTCCAGCTTGACGGTGGCATAGATTTCACGGGCCAGGGCGGGCCGGCGAATGATGGGAACGCCATAGGAACGGGCGATTTCCTTGATTTTTTCGCACATGTGATCGCCGCCTTTGGCGACGACGATGGGGGCGGAGGTCTTGCCGGATTCGTAATACAGGGCGACGGCCACGTGGGTCGGGTTGACCAGGACGACGCTGGCCTGGGGGACTTTTTTGAGCATCCGCCGCATACCGAGTTCGTATTGTTTGCGGCGCAGCTTGGATTTGACTTCCGGCGGGCCGTCACTGTCGCGGTTTTCTTCCTTGACTTCCTGACGGCTCATTTTCAGCTTTTCGATGTATTTCCAGTGGCGATAGAACCAGTCAATCGCCCCGATAACCAGCAGGCCGATGCAGATGCGTATGACCGCCCCGAGTACGACACCCCCAATGCATGACAGTACGTGATCGACATCGACCCATTGCAGCGTCGCCAGGTAAGTGATTTTATTGCGGAGATACAGATAGACGAGAAATCCGATGAACGCCAGCTTGACAATGGACAGCAGGAGTTTAACCAGTGATTCCGGCGAGAATAATTGCTTGAGGCCATTGACCGGGTTGAGTTCATTCGTTTTCCAGACCAGGCTCTTCGGGGCGTAATTGAGGCCGCTGACCATGATGCTGGCGCCAACGCCGCAGGCTGCCAGTGCCAGCAGAAACGGGGTCATCACCAGCATACTGCTGATGATTTTGGAGTTGATGTATGCGATAAAAACCTGGCTGTTTTCCATCATTTCCGCCCGGCAGCTCAGGCCTTCGACGAGTTCGTTTTTACCCCAGGAGATAAACCAGGGCCCCAGCAGGGCACAAACCGCCAGCAGGGTCACGAGTGTCACGGCCGAGACCATTTCGGCGCTCTGGGTGACCTGCCCCTCTTCACGGGCTTTCTGCAGGCGTCGCGCCGTTGGTAGATGTGTTTTATTGGTATCAGCCATAGGTCCTTATTATCGTGTTAAATGACCAGCAGTTTATCCAGCCAGAGGACAAATTGCTTGAGGTATTCGTTGGCGAACGGCATCAGGATGCCATAAATGAGCAATCCCAGCCCGACCCGTACCGGCAGGCTGAGGAACAGGATATTGGATTCCGGGGCAACGCGGGCCATGATGGCCAGAACCACCATCAGCAGCAGGAAGATGGCCAGAACCGGGGCAGCCATCTGCAGTGACAGCATCAGCAGGGCCGAGCCTGACAGCAGGATACTTTCCATGAGTTTGCCGATGTCAGGAATCTGGGCGATGCCGAACCGGTCGTAGCTGCGGGCGATGATTTTGAGCAGGATGTGATGTCCGTTGGAGGCAAACAGCAGCAGGATAAAGAAGATTTCGACCAGGATGGCCAGGGCGTTTTCCTGTTCTTCGGTCAGCGGGTCCATTTCACTGGCGACATTGAGGCCCATTTGCTGTTCGCCGATACGGGCGGCGTTTCGGACCACGCCGAAAAGAGCATAGGCGACCAGCCCAAGGGCCAGCCCGTACACGGCCTCGGAAGCGGTCCAGATGATAATCTGCAGAACATCCGGGGCTGCGGAAAGCTGCGGCATTGGGCTGATGCCTGCAAAAAAAATAGCCAGCAGGACGGCGACAGCGGTTTTGGTCTGTGGAGGGACGGAGGCCCAGTTAAACACCGGCGAGGCGGTGAAAAACGCGCCGACTCGTGTGGTAATCAATATAAAACCCAGTATTTTGCCGGTGATAAAAGTGTCCATGGATTACTGGCCATAGGTCTGGATTTGGTTGAAGATTTCCGTTGTGAATCGCATCAGCACCTGCAGCATCCAGTTGCCGAACAGCAGAGCGGTGATGCCGGCGGCAATGAGCTTGGGCGCCATGGTCAGGGTCATGTCACGGATGGATGTGACGGTCTGAAACAGGGAGATGATGATGCCGGAGATCATGCACGCCAGCAGAATCGGTGCCGAAATCAGCAGGGCGGTTTCCATAGTATGGCGAGACAGGTATAAGATGGAGTCTATGGTCATATTTAAATCCTTATCTGAAACTCAAACTCAGTCCCTGTGCCAGAATTCCCCATCCATCCACGAGGATGAACAGGATCAGCTTGAGCGGCAGGGAAATCATGGCCGGGGGAAGCATCATCATACCTGCACTGAGCAGGATACTGGCGATGACCAGGTCCAGCAGCAGGAAGGGGATAAACAGCAGGCATCCGATTTCAAAGGATGTCCGGAACTCGCTGATTACAAATGCGGGGGTGATGATATGCAGCCCGAGGTCTGCGGGATTTGCAGGAGGGGTCGTTCTGGCCATATTGACAAACAGTGCCAGGTCGCTTTTGCGGGTTTGACGGAGCATGAATTCCTTGATAATCGAGGAGGATACGCCAGCGGTCGTTTCGAAATCCGATTGCCCGTTCAAATAGGGCTGGATGGCCTGTTCGTTCATTTTGACCAGCGTTGGAGCCATGGTAAACAGGGTTAGAAACAGGGCCAGTCCCATGACGACGGTGTTGGGTGGGATATTCTGGGTTCCGAGTGCCCGCCGGACAAAGCCCAGCACAATAACGATTCGAGTAAAGGACGTCATCATGGCCAGCAGGCTGGGGACCAGGGCCAGCAGGGTGAATATAGCGACCAGTTTGACCGGCGTGCTCCACTCGGCGGGCTTTTCCTGATTATCTGTGGTTGCTTTGTCGATTAAATCCACAATATCCGGAATCTGGGGCATGGTATTGGGGGCGGCCGGGGCCGGGATGGCGGGTTCTTCGGCCGCCAAAGCCCAGGCAGGCAGAGCCAGGTACAGACAGAACAGAATAAGTCGTGTGGTAAGCTTCATTTATTGGTCCTCTTGCGGTAATGAAGCGACGGTTCCAGTCATATCGGTCAGGAGGCGGACGCCTTCAGGGCTGTTGCTGATAAGGAGTTGTTTGTTGCCGGCCTGAATGAGATGGATTGAGCGTCTGGCACCCAGCGGAAGTGTTTCAATGACCGACAAGTGGCCTCCTTTTCCTCTGAGCCAGGGATTATTCATTTTTTTAAGCAAAAACCACGCCCCGGCACCAATCAAAGCCACGAACAGCAGCATGAGGAAGAATTGTCCCATTAATCTTGTGCTGCTGTAGCCGCCGCCGACTGCGTCGTCTTTGAGATTCCATTGGTCCACGACAGTTTGCTGACTGTCCTCTGGCGGCAAGGCTTTGGCTTCACCGAGGGCGGGGCGCAATATGACCTGTCCCACGATGCTTAAGACCAGCAGCAGGCCCAGACATATCAGACGTTTTTTTGCCATAATTCCATTCCTGATCAGACATAATATAACTTGGTATATGGATGTGCAAAAATTGTGCCTTGATGCCAAAACTTGATTTTATGATGAAAAGTAAGGCTTGAATTTTATTTGCGCAATAAAATCAGACACCTGTAATGTTCAAATTACGGTGTTGTGGATAGATGGCGATAAATTCAGTATATAATAAAGAGCAAGAGGAATCAGTTTTTTTGTGTCAGTACCGCAATCAAGATTTCGGTTTCGGAGCTGACTAAGCCTTTTTGTCCCACCCAATCGCCGCCGGGTCCGGCTCCCCAGCTATAAATCGACCAATTCGCGTTTTCGGGTTGTTTTGAACGAATGAAATCTGCTACGGTCTGGGCGCGCTGGGCGGACATGGTCCATTGCCGTTTTTCGCCTTTTTCGCCTGCGGCAATGCCAAGGACATACAGGGTCACTTCCTGGCCGGTCAGGTTGGTGATAAGCTGCTGGCAGTACTTGTTTAGAAAAGTTTCGGCCTGGGAGTTGAGAGTGATTTGTCCCGGTGTGAAGTGGATATCGGTTGGCAGGAACGTTCTGTTCATGCCGGAGATTGGACTTGGTGTAATTTTTGCCATTTTCTCGATATCCATCAGCACCCGCCGCATCATCTCGGTATGGGCGTCCAGGGAGCGGTTCTGCGGTTCGTCTTTGCCTTCTTCAGCGGCGTATTCGGGCTTTGGATGTTCGAATTCAGTGCCGTCGTTTTTCGAGGATTCATCGCCCGAAATCCCCAGGCCGTCGAAGGTACGTTTTAATGCTGCCTGTCCGGCTTCAAACTTATGCTCTGCTATCTGGACAGTAGCCATACTTTGCAGCATTACAAAAAAGGTTAACAGAAGCGTTATCATATCTGAAAAGGTGACAATCCAGGCCGGCGTGCCAGGTGCTTTTTCTTCGGCTCTTTTCCTGCCCATTATTCGTACACGCTCCTTTCCAGAAGCGTGATTTCAAGCTGACGGACCTGTACGGGGTCTTTTGTAGTCGGTGAAAAGCTGATACTCATTCGCTTTTTATCAATGCCTCCTGCCGATAAATAATCCATGATCATGATCGCTCGATCCAGGCCGATTTTGACATCTTTGTCGGGGCCGTTTTCACTGATCACGATGCGTCCGGGAGTATTCATGAAGAATTTTTCTAGCGCATTGAGAATGTCCTTCCCAGAGTCGGTTAATGCGAAACCGTTTCCCCAGAATATCTTTTCGGATTCGATAGTAAAGACTTTCAGGTTCCTGAAATCCAGTGGTTTTTTTTCTTTCATGAAATTGGAGTTCATCGCCTCGGCAAGCGTTCTGGTTTCGGAGCCTTCCCTGGATATCTGTGCGTTAGGGGACTGTTTTTTTTCCATCATGGATTTTTCGACGGAACCGCCGAACAATCCCACGCCGGGAAATGCCTTTGAGAAAATCTCTCCAAGGGCCGGGATGGTGTCTTTGTCAAATGAAGCAAAGCTCATCAGCAGCACAAAAAAAGTCAGCAGCAGCGTCATGCAATCGCTGAATGTGAGCATCCATGCCGGCACCTCGGCGCCGCCGTCGTCGTCCACCGTTTTTTTTGTTCTGGCCATTAGTAAACTTTCGCATTTTTATT
>DLFY01000251.1 GCA_002482415.1 Phycisphaerales bacterium UBA7708 | reverse complement strand
CAGTACCAGCTCCAGGTGGCCCAGGCAAGACACACGGTTCTGCAAAAACAGAGCCGACAAGTTGAGGAATAGCCGGAGGATTTATGGCTGAGCTGTTTATGGATGAAGTAAGTCGTGTTCGTGGCTGCCTTGACGGCATTTATCCTGCCGATGAGCAGACCCTCTCGGCGGTTGGCGTATTAGCCGACCGGNNTTGTCTGAAAAAGCAAAACCCGATGTTTGCGGGTATTTCGTTTTCTCCCGACCTTCAACGGCTTTCCGGACGGGCAATGTTCACTATTGCCGGCTGACAGGCCGTTTTGAGAATGGATTCGAATAATCAGAAGGATTGTTCGGCGGAACCCATGGATGGGGTTTCGCCGAACGAGCATATACCGGTTTTAGCAGAAACCTTAGCCGAATATATCCATTTGCCCAGGGATGGGGTTTTTGTGGATGTGACGGTGGGACACGGAGGTCACAGCCGTCTATTCGGTTCACAACTGGGGCCGGAGGGGATACTTGTCGGGTTGGATGTTGACCCAAAAAGTCTCCAAACGGCCCAGGCCAATTTAACCGGCCTTTCGTGCCGGATTATATTGATTCGGGAAAACTTTTCCCGTCTGGATGAAGTATTAACTAAACAGGGGATACAGCAGGCAGATTGTATCCTGGCTGATCTGGGATTTTGCTCGGCACAGGTAGCCGACCCCCAGCGAGGGATGAGCTTTCAGGTGGACGCCCCGCTTGATATGCGGCTTGATAATCGGCTGTCTATTTCAGCGTCCGATATTGTCAACAAAATGCCCGAAAAACAGCTTGCGGATTTGATTTTCAAGTATGGGCAGGAAAGGGCGTCGCGGCGCATTGCTCGATTCATTGTCGATAATCGGGCCAAACAGAAGTTTTACACCACCGGACAACTGGCTATGATTATCTGCAAGGCCCTCGGGCAGCCCGCTACCGGGCGACACAGCAGGATTCATCCGGCTACCCGAACCTTTCAGGCCCTGCGGATTGCAGTCAATGAAGAACTGGAATGTTTAAAAACTTTATTAAAAGATGCCGGCCGGCGGTTGAAAAAAGGCGGCATTCTTGCGATAATCAGTTTCCATAGTCTGGAAGATGGAATGGTCAAAGAGGATTTTCGTCAGCATAAAGCGGATGGAACCTATGAAATCCTCACAAAAAAACCGTTAATCGCCGATGAAAAAGAAGTGCGGATGAATCCTCGTTCGCGAAGTGCAAAATTAAGAATAGCAAGAAAAATAGTATAGTGTATATGCGGAATAAAAAGGAGTACACGGAAATGACGACCGACGCCAAGGTGGGCCTGCTGCTCGGACTGGTTTTTATTGTAATTATCGCGTTTGTCATCAATGGATTGCCCGACTTTGTTCATTCCTTCAAAGATAAGCCGGTCGTCGAGACGGCCGTAACCACCCAGACCGGAAGCAATCTGGTCATCGACCCCGGAATTGTGGAAGTCGCTCGCAGTCTGCCGATTGGACGAACCAATCTGCGGTACGCCGAACCGTCTTCGCAGGTCATGAATCTTGACGCGTATGCGGGCGGCTCTGATCTGCCGCAAACGGTCGAAACGACCACCGCGGCTCTCCAGAATCCGCCGGCTGCCGAAGCGGTGACGCCGACTCAGGCCCAGTCTCAGCTTGAAACTGCTGCCGCCCAGCCCTCACAGCCCCGGAACCCGAACACCTTCTCCAACCGGGTGACCGCCGTGGCTCCGCGCACAACCTCCGAGTTGTCGCCGGTTGCACAAACCTCGCAGGCGGATGCAATAATCAGTCATCAGACCGCGCAGACCATCAAGGCGGCTCAGCAAGCCGTACAGGATGTCCAGCAGCCCGCAAAATCCAGACCTGAAGACGTCAAAACGACTGTCGTTTCCGGCAAAACTCATGTGGTTGGCAAAGGCGAATCACTGGCCGCGATTGCCAAAAAATACTATGGTCCCGAGATCGGCAACCAGCGGGCAACCATCCAGATGCTTTACGAAACGAATAAAGACGTGCTGGATTCAGTGAATGTCGTTAAAGTGGGCGATAAACTGGTGATTCCCCAGATTGCAGGCTCTCAGCCGGCCCAGACCGAAAAGCCCAAAACCGCATCCACGTCACTGATGGACAAATTCAAAAACGTCTTTGAGTCTGCCGATACCAAAAAGGAAGCTACGGTCAAAAACAGTGTCGTGGCCGATAAAGCCAAAGAGAATACCACCGCAAAAAAGACCGACGCTGCCCCGGTTAACGGCAAGGCCAAATCCGCCCCGGCGGAACGAGAGTATGTGGTTCAGAGCGGCGACCATCTGTACAAGATTGCCCAAAAGCATCTCGGCAATGGCGACCGTTACCCGGAAATCATTGCATTGAACAAGGACCAGCTTTCCAATCCCAGCCAGCTTCAGGTCGGGATGAAGCTGAAATTACCCAAATAACTGAAATTGGCAGGCGGATTGATCCGTCCTGATTACGGCGGGGNNATACCGTGACACAGAACTTTTGAGATAATCGATTATGACCATGCCAACGCGGCCCAGACTGGTCTTTATTATTTTTTTTCTGACCGGCACGCTGATTTTCACCATCCTGCTGCGAACCACATCCAGCCGGGTTTATAATCAGTACTGTTATGCCCGTGCCGAACAAAATATCCTGCTGCAGGATTTGCGCAGCCAGCAGTTGCGGCTCGAATCCCTGATTAACCCCCGTTATATGTTCGAGCATCTGCCGCCGCCGCCCGAACCGGATAAGCCCAAAACCAAAAAGACCCGATGAGACTCAAAATTACCATTATCGCATTAGGTATTGTGCTGGTGACGGCCATGGGACTGCTGGGCTGGCGGCTGTATGTTCTGCAATTCGTCAGGGCCGAAAAGTTTGCCCAGGAAAGCCAGCGCCAACAGACTGCGACCTTTACACAATACGCTCGACGCGGGACGATTTTTGACACCCGCGGCAATGTTCTGGCCGCCAGCAATACCGCTGATGAGGTCTTTATCGAACCTCGCCGTCTGCCCAATCCGGAAGATGTCAAGGAAACGGCGATGGTCCTGCAGGATATCCTACACCTGCCCGGCCCGGAAATCTGCCGGCTGGTCTATGACAGCAAAAACAAGGGGTATGTCAAAATCCAGTCCGGCATCGACCTGGCTCAGCGGGAGGCTATCGTGAATGCCAGACTGACAGGGGTTGGCATTCAGAGCCAGCGATTGCGGTATTATCCGATGGGCATACTGACCTCGCATATTGTGGGCTTCTGCGGGGCCGAGGGGATGGGACTGGCGGGGCTGGAGCTGAAATATGAAGACGTGCTCAAAGGGGCCGACGGCAAAGAGGTGGTCCTGGTCGATGTCGATCGCAAACCCATCGGATTCCGCCCCGATTTATACAGGCCCCCGGTCCCCGGTCAAAATCTCATCTTGACGATTGATTCCACCATCCAGCAGTTTGTCCGTGCGGCCCTGCAGGATAAAATGAAGGAATACGAAGCCGAATCCGCCATCGGCATCATGATGGACCCCTATACCGGGGCCATTCTGGCCATGGTATCCCTGCCGGATTTTGACCCCGAGCGATTCAACACGGAAAAGCCCGATCGCCTGAAAAACCGCATCCTGACAGACCCCTATGAGCCGGGCAGCATCATCAAGCCCATCGTCGCGGCCATCGCTCTCGAGAGCGGCCATATCGGCTACCGCGAAGTGTTTTACTGCGAAGACGGCTACTGGGGCAAGTACCGCATCGGCGAATTCGGCAATCACCGCTACGGCAACTTCACCGTGCGCGAAATCCTCATCCAATCCAGCAACGTCGGCATGGCCAAAATCGGCCTGAAAATGGGCCAAAAACGGCTTTATGATGGTCTTACGCTATTCGGTTTCGGCAAGAAAACGGAAATCGACCTGCCCGGCGAAGACCCCGGCCTGCTCTATCCTGTGTCTAAATGGAGCGGATACAGCGTCACCCGCATCCCCTTTGGCCACGAAATCCTGGTCAATGCGATTCAAATGCTGCGTGCGTATGCGATTCTGGCCAACGGCGGCAGCCGGGTCACCCCCCACATCGTTAAAGCCGTGGTGGATTCACAGGGCAATATCACCCAACTCCACGAAGCCGCAGGCCCGACTGGTTTTGTTATCAAGCCGGAAGTGGCCCACTGGATTGTCCGCAATGCCCTGGCCGGCGTGGTCAATGAAGGCACCGGCGACAAGGCCGCCCTCGAAGGCGTTCAGGTCTGGGGCAAAACCGGCACAGCCAATATCGCGCTGCCGACCGGCGGTTATGATACGTCCAATTACGTCGCATCGTTTGTCGGTGGGGCACCGGCAGTCAATCCCAAAGTGGTGGTCATGGTGTCCATTCGCAAACCCAACCGGGCCTTGAATAAAGGCTACAGCGGTGGACGTGTTGCCGCCCCCGTCGTGGGTGAAATCCTGAAAAAAACCATGCCTTATATCGAAAAAGGTCTGTGATCGTTACGGGGCGGCGGTTTTGGTTCCGATGAAGCCGGCCTGATGACACAACCGAATGATTTCCCGGGCCAGCGGGGCGGCGTCCTTGCCTCCGCTTTGCCCTTCTTCCACAACCACCGCCAGTGCTATGGCTCGTCCCGCCGAATCGTTGACAAACGCTGCAAACCAGGCATTGAAAGGCCGTTCCGTGGAGCCGGTTTTGCCGTATATGTTCAATCCTAGTGCATTCAACCCGCTGTCAGCAAAGGCCTCATACGCCGACCCGCCGCGTTCATGGACTACTGCGTGCATCCCGTCATACAGGACCGCCAGGTGCTGTGCATGAATCGGCAGTCTTCGGGTTTGTTTGCTGTTCATTGGATCATCGGGGTCAATCACCAGCCGCGGCGGCTTGTACTCCCCGCGTCGGGCCAGCACCGCATAGGCATTGGCCACCTGCAGGGCGGTTACACGAAGATTGCCCTGTCCGATACCCCACCAGCGTTTTTCCCCTGCCGGAATCACAGCAGCGTCGGCGATGTCGCGTATCGATTGCGTCTGAATCCCGTAAATAATGCTGCCGGGGGCCTCACGAAACCGGCTGTCAAACTCGGTGCCCATATCCAGCCTGACAAGCGTCTCGGCACTGATACAGGGCTGCAGGACGGCAGTCCCCCAGCTGAATTCCCACAGCCATCGCTGCAGCGCCTCGCTGTCCAGCCGGTCGGCCAGCCGCGAAAAATACACATTGCAGCTGCCCCGCAGGGCATTACGGCCATTATTGACCTGTCCTTCTTCCTCCCACCGGGAGTCGTGGCAATACCCGCGCCGCTGCAGCAGGCATTTAGGCCAGCTTGACGGCGGCAGCGTCCACGAGCACGAGATGACCTCGTCGGCGTTAATCTTGTTTTCTTCAAGACCTGCCAGCATAATCAGCGGCTTGACCGAAGACCCCGGCGGAAACGTCTCCTCGATGGCCCGGTTCCACAAGGGCCGCGACGGGTCATTCAGCAATTCGCCATAAAGCTGCCGTGCCCTGTTGACATCGAAATTCGGAAGCGACACCATCGTCAGGATATCGCCGGTGGCTGCCTCGATGACCACGGCGGCGATTTTGCCGTTGCCCCCGAAACCCGGCGCCGCAGCATTCGGGTCGCTGAGCAGGGCTTCTATGTCCCGCTGCAGTCCCATATCCAGCGTTAATTGAATATCCTGCCCGAACTGCGGATTGGTTCGGGAGATTTCATTTTTGTCCCGGTCGTAGGTTACCTCGCCGCGTTTGCCGCGAAGGACAGGCTCACCGAGTTTTTCGATGCCGAATTTGCCGATGATTTCCCCGTCCAGATACCGCAGGTAGGTGTCGTCGGAAAACAGCGTATCCGCCTCTTCCCGGCGAACCGGCCCCACCCAGCCGACAAGATGCGATGCCGCTGCCCCGAATGGATAGGTCCGCCGCGATTCGGATTGAATCCTGACCCCGTCAAGATGCGACAGTTCCACCTGGGCGGCCATCAGGGTGGGCCGGTCGTACAGTTCCAGCACCGAATACGCCTTGTGCATTTCGGACAAATCCACCTCCGCAATCTGACGGAGGGGAATCTGGTCTTTTTCCTGTTCATAGCGGCTGGTGGGAGCATCGCTGTGATTCCGCCGCCAGCAGATAAACCGCGCCAGTTCCCAGATGCGGTCATTGATGGATTCAATGGTTTGATGCAGCTCCGCCTCCGGCATCCCGGCGGTGTAAATGCAGAAATCCATGGCCTTTTTCAGCCGGGCAATGTCTTTGGCCCAGTCTTTGGCCAGTTTCGCTTCGGCGGCCTGACGGTCCTGTCCGGCCGCAGTCTGCTGCTGGAGCCGGGCTTCCCAGAATCGCGGATCCCGCAGGCGGGTCAGTTCATAATTAATCTGCAGATAAAAATACGGCTCATCCCGTGCGACGATGCGATCATTCCGGTCCAGAATCTTGCCGCGCAGCGTCGGAAGCGATTTGGGCGGCAGAATGCGAATCTGGCTAAGCTGCTGTCGGGCCGGTTCAGCCAGGTAATATTGCAGATACCATAATCGCGTCAGGCAGACCAGCATGGCCAGCACGCAGATTCCAATAAAAAATTTCAGTCGCTGATGATACATAGGTATTGAAGCCAGTTATTTGAATCGGATTTCTAAATCGGTCCTCGAATGCCTGTCAATTCGGTTGAATCATAAACAGTCGTCCTGCCCCGGAGTCCAGCGAAATCTGAAGACCCTCCATCGCGGGACTGTCATCGATGACGGGCCGGGCTTCGGATGTTTCCGGATCAATTTCAAAGACCTTTTCACCAGGCACTTCAAACGTCACCGTCGGCCAGGACGAATACGCGAAATCATAATTGTTCAGCAGCACCGCCTTGCGGCCGTCTTCATGGACAAACTCGCCGACCAGGTAATCCCCTGCGGTCAACTGGCGAATGGGTGATCCTTTTAAGATTGCCGACGGGTCATCTTTGGGCTCTACGCGGTACACCCGGGTGCTGGTCAGCTTCATCAGGGTCGGCCCCAGATTTTTGACAGCCCGGTTGATGCGCTGGGCTTCATAATAATGCCGGGTTTTCCGGTCGTCCCGGGTGATAATTGCGCCCCCTTTGGGAAACTCGCCGCCGGCGGGCGTGTAATAGCAGAAATAAAGAACCCCCCTGGCGCCATACGCCAGCGAGGTATAAATCTGCCAGCGAAGCTGGGCCTCGGTGGGATCATAATGCGGCCCATAAGGCATGGTATTGAAGAAATTCCAGAAGGGAATCTTTTTCTGGAGGGAATACGTTCGCATGACCTCCAGGTTGTCGCAATAACCTTTGCGTCCATCGGCCCCGGGAGCCATCATCGGGTAATGGTCCATGCTCAGCACATCGGGTTCGACCTCGTTGACAAAACGGCTGACATGCTGGTCGTAATTGTCCGTCCCGAGCTGGGCGCTGCCCGCATAGTTGGGAAACAGGTTGATATAAGCCAGTTTGCCCGGCGATGTCTGACGGAGTTTGTCCACCTCCATTCGCAAATGCGGGAAATCTTTGGCTGAGGGTTCGTCACGCAGGTTAATCCCCCAGTACACCGGCGAGCCGAGCAGTTCTTCCGGTTTCATATCCGTGGCCGTACTCAGCAGCCGCAAATCATATTGCTCGCACAGCTTAATTTGTTTCTGAATGGCCTGTTTGTCTTTGGCTCCAAAGCCGCCGAGGACCAGGGTGAAATGCGCCTCGGCAAGCTCCCGATAGCGCTGGTCCATCTTCTCATCCGCCGGCGGATCCACCCACAGGCCGATGGCAAATCGATCCTGAATAAATCGCTGGGCCTGGCCATAAGCACAGTCAGTTGCTGTCATGCCGAACAAAACAACTGATGAAAGACAACAGAGTGCTGCCGACTTTCTCATACTATAATCTCCCATGCACATTGGTTCGTCTTAGCGTACCCCAACTCTTTTCTCAATGCATTATCTGTCGAAGAAGGGACGATTTCAATACAAATCCACGGCCCGGTACGGAGATGCGGATAGTCCTTCTGGGCGGAGTTTAATAAATGCGGGATCGGCCTTCCGGACGTTTGCCCATCTTGCCCCAGACCTGCTTTAAAACCAGCCAGACTGCCGGTGCAGCAATGGCTGAATACAACGCCGTGGACAGGGTGATCCAGAATACATCCGGGCGTTCCTGCCCGGTCTTCCAGGATTCCAGCCACACCGCCGGCAGTTCGGTCAGCATATAAGATGCAAACACCAGAAAGGCCTGGTGCAAAGGCCGCTGCATGCTCAATGTTCTGCTGATCTGGCTGAGCAGGGTCCCAATGATGCCGTAGCAAATCATGTGCGGCCCCAGCGTCCAGCCGACCAGGTCTGCCGCAAATCCAGCTGCAAACGAGCAGCGGATGGAATCCTGCGGACGGGTATTCAGGCTGGCAAAAACCAGGACGACAATCATGATGCATGGACGCGTATGCCAGCCCCCCAGGGCGATGACGTTCAGCAGTTGGCCGGCGTCGAGCAGCGCGGCCGCTAATAATATCAGACTGAACATCAACCATCGCATCGTTTGCCTTCTTCCTATGGGGCCGCCGTAACGGGAATGACAATGACAACCTCGTGCAGCGCGGTCAGCGTTTCAATGGGGCGAACACGAATATCCCAGATCAGCGGATCCTGGTCGTTGGGATTGACCTGCTGGACTTCGCCGATAACCACCGGCACATCCAGCTTGCCGCCCTGGGTTGCCGCATAGACCGTATCGCCGACGCGCACATCCGTATCTTTGGGGATAAATCCGATCCGACAGCCGCTCTTGCCGTCGCCGAACATCTGGGCCGGAATATCCAGCGGGGTTCCATCCCGGCGGATTCGGACCTCAATCCCATGAGTTGAATCGGTAATCAGGGCCACCCGGGCCATCTTTTCCGTGGCGTCTTTGACAGTCCCGATAACGCTGTTTTTATCGGCTGAAAGCACGATCTGCCCGGCTTTAACCGAGGCCAGTGTTCCCTCGCTGATAATCGCCTCATGGCGGGCCGTCAGCAGCAGGGTGTTCACCCGGGCCATCAGCAGTCCCGATTCCGAAAGGCCATACTGTTTACGAATGCGGCTTAGAAACAGGTTTTCCCGCTCCACCTCGGTCATTTTGGCTTCGAGATTTTTGTAGTTTTTCCAGAGCTGGTTGTATTGGTCTTTTTCGACAACGAGTTCGGGATTCTGAGCCATTCGGATGTGGTCTATTGAAAACTTTCTTCCGACCTCCAGAACAGGTCTGAAGACGCTTCGAAAGGCAAAATTGAGGCTTTTGGCCAGACTCTGGGGTATAATGCCGAAAGGATCAAAGATGAGGATGCTCAGGATGAGCAGCCCGATAAACAGCGAACCTCTTGGAGCGTGAATGTTTTTAAATGCCATACCATAGAATCGTTATAGAGTCGATACGTATCGATGGATCAACCTGTTATGCCGTGACAGCAGACCCCGATCGAACAGTGTGCCGCAGGACTTAATCCCATCCCGAGCCGGACTGGTCGAGGGCGTCTTTGAGAATCTCCAGATTCTCCAGATACACGCTGCAGCCGCGGGCAACACAAGTCAGCGGGTCGTCAGCGTGCTGGACTTTCAGCCCTGTGGCATTGGAAATAACCGTATCCATCCCGCGAAGCAGTGAGCCGCCGCCGGCCATATACAGCCCGTTTTCAATCAGGTCGGCGGCCAGTTCCGGCTCCGCCCGTTCCAGCGTCCGCATGACGCCTTCAATAATACCGGCTATCGGTTCACGGAAAGCCTCGCGGATTTCTTCGCTGGTAATGACGATTTTACGGGGCAGGCCCGAAATCGTGTCACGTCCTGCGATTTCCATGGTCATTTCCTGCTCCAGCGGGGCGGCCGAGCCGATTTGTATCTTGACCTGTTCGGCACGGGGTTCACCGATCAGCAGGTTATACGTTCGTTTTAAATGATTGATCAGGGCTTCGTCGAAGTCATCGCCCCCGATGCGAACGGATTCGCAGGTGCTGATGTCGCCTAAGCTCATAATCGCAATTTCAGAGGTACCACCGCCAATATCCACAATCATGGATGCGGTGGGTTCGGTAATCGGAAGTCCGGCCCCCAGACCAGCGGCCATGGGTTCATCCACCAGAAAGACCTTTCTGGCTCCGGCCCGTTCGGCGCTGTCGATGACCGCCCGGCGTTCGACGGCTGTGATGCCGCTGGGAACCGCAATGACCACGCGGGGACGGAACAGGCCGCCGCGGCCATGGACCTTACGGATAAAATACCCGAGCATGCGTTCGGTGATTTCAAAATCGCTGATGACGCCGTCTTTCATCGGACGGATAGCGGTGATGGAGCCGGGGGTTTTGCCCAGCATTTCTTTGGCGACCAGACCGACGGCTTCTCCGTCGTTGAGAACTACGTTGGTGCCTTTGCGAACTGCGACAACGGATGGCTCGTTGAGAACAATCCCCTCGCCGCGGACACAAACCAGGGTGTTGCAGGTGCCCAAGTCTATTCCCATATCCTTGCTGAACCAGCCCAGTACTGTATCCAGTATCACTTTGATTCCCTTCGTTATATCACAATCACGGTTTTGTCCTGCAAAATACTCCCTTTCACAAAAAGGGAACTGCGGATTCACCATCCTATTTTAAGGTCGTCACATTTGTACCCTGAAAACAGAAATTTATCCTGCAGATAGAGTATATTTCGGACAAATCTATTCGGCAACTTCAAAAAACTATTGGGAAAAGACTTTATCGGGCCTTAACGACCGTAAATAACGAATCCCATCCATAGTATTCGCCGCATTTAAAGGCTACAAAGGCGGCTGTGCCGACCACTGCCAGCAGCGCCAAAGCTAATATTGCCGTATAGACATCACTTGAAATTGCTATTTTTCGTTTAGCCATAATTGGATAATATAAGATAAGCTTATAGTTTAGTTGCTACGGTATCACCGATTTTGGGCTGCTGCTGGACCATTTCGAGGATGCCAGCGCTTTTGTTGATATCCACGTCGGTCACGACGACGTTGCACAGGAATTCGCTGCCGCGTACGACATGGAAAGTCATGCCTTTCTGGACGCCGTCAGCGGAACCCACTGACAGGGTGACCAGCGACTGGTTAATTTCCATAATCAGGCCCTGGATATCCGAGCTGATAGGGGTGCCTGCAGGGCGGGCATTGTCGGAAATCTGAGTCACGGGGGAGGCAGCAATGACTGTTGTGCCGGAGGCAAACTGGGTGACCTGCTTTTCGAGTTCGGTTTTCTGTTCCAGCAGACGACGACGCTCGGATTCAAGCCGCTGCAATTGGACGATCTTGTCATACAGGTCGGCGGTCAACTGGTTGAGTTCTTTCTGGTCCTGGATATTCTGGGCACGGGCCTTTTCGAGCTGGTCCTGGGTCAGTTTCAATGAATCCAGCATCGTCGAAACACTCTGCTCAAAGCCGGTCATGACGCCTTTCCAGCTATCGGCACGGGCCTGGTATTCCTGGCTGAGACGTTCAGTCTTCTGCAGGTTGGCGGCCATCTGGTTGTTGCGTTCCTGCAGGGCGTTGATTTCAAGACGAAGCCGGTCTTCAAGTTCCTTGGTTTTGGCGACCTGTTCTTTGTACAAATCCGCCTTTTTGATGGCATCCGACTGGGCGGCATCGCGGGCTGTTTGTTCTTCCTTGTACAGTTTTCTGTAGTTGTTGGCGCTGCCGACATAGCTGACCATCATTCCGCAAAGGAAGATTGAAAACAACGACAACAATACCACCAGGATTTTTGTCAACGTGCTCAAGGTACCCATCCTTTCAAATTTTACGTGGCAGTCATGACCCGCAATAATATAGAAATAAGGCCTGATCGAGCCTGTACCGCCACCTCAAAACCTCTATTTTCAGGCAATGCGGAATTGTACGTCAGTGCATTCATAAGGTCAAGAATTTTTTGGGTTTGCACGAAAAATTGGGTTCGTTTTGCAGCCGGGGGCTGCGGAATTGAGAGTTTAGAATGGAGAATTGAGAAATCAATTTGGCTTTGTTTTGCATAAACTGGAACCACAGATTG
>DLFY01000325.1 GCA_002482415.1 Phycisphaerales bacterium UBA7708 | reverse complement strand
TTGATAGGCCGGGTGTGTAAGTGACGAAATTCATTCAGCTTACCGGTACTAACGCTCAATTACTTGACCATATCAATCCAAGATTGGCGCTGACGCCGCCATAGATTGGCACATAATAACGCTGATCGTATCCGCTATATTTTTCTTGTACCAGAGAATTTCAGCGCAAGCTGATTCACGAACTCCTGGTGACCTTACGTACGGGAAAACGCCTGATCCCATTCCGAACTCAGAAGCTAAGACCGTCCGGCCGATGATAGTCCTTCGGGGCGAAAGTAGGTGATTGCCAGGATATATGAGCCTCGCTGCTTAACGGCAGCGAGGCTCTCCCTTTGCGCACTGTATATGCAGACATGGTATATCAGTAAGGCTATAAAAGCTATCAAGTCAAGGCATCACACAGGTATGTTTAAACTGGGATTCTATGAAAAATAGGTAATGATCGTTATGCAGCTTTGTCCTGCTGGAATCGTGTATGCAAAATTCACGGCCTGATCAAGAGNNGGGGGGTATCAAAATGATTTGTGTGGTTGAAACTGTGTACTAAGGCGTGCGGAGCCGAAACAATACAAGCAGCTTCGGTATAATCCCTGAGTTACTGCGATGAGGTGTACTCATTGAGGTCCCACTCGAATTTTTTGAATTTCAAAATGACTTCATTATTTTCAAGGAAGGATTTGTCCGTATCAGGGANNGAAAACAGCATAAAGTTCAGCCATGCCTTTTCATCGGGCTTGCGCTGTCTGAATTTTTTGATTTCGGCATATTTGGATTTGAGGAATATTTCACGGTGGATATTGAATAAATTGGAGATATACACCGTTTTCGTATCACTTTCTATAGTAATTCCCTGGGTGGAGGCGAGGAATTTTTTTACCTGGTCATCGAGCTGTTCAGATAAAGTTTCGGCGCGGTAGGGTTCTTTTCGCAAAGCGGCTCCGCCGCGGGTGGCGTTGGACAACGCAAAACAGATACGAGGGTCCTTGAATCGCTGGAGGAGCAGTTCCTGTTCGATTTCCTGGAGATTATATTGGAGGCCCTGAATATCAAAATAATTTTTTGTCCAGGGGTCGGAAATCTGCATGATACTGTTATTGGGGTATAGGATCATGTACCATTTGGGCTGAATCGGGTAATTGTCAATGATTAATTTCAGGGTGCATAAATTGTAGGTATTGATCCAAAAGGCCTGCTTTTCTTCATCGTTCATCGCCATAATCTGGGCGGGATGGACACTTTTAAGATAGGAGAGAATGTTATTTAAATCCGACCGTTTGCGTCGCAAAAGCGAATAATTAACCTCCCCTTTGTCGTTGACATACTGTCCGTAGATAATTTCACAGGCTTTATAGAGTTCCGGCAGCGGAGACTGGCCGGGCAAGGTCATATTGTCCTGTTCTTCGGATACGCTGTTCGTATTGGATTGATTGGGGTCGGGGGTGGCGTTTTTGTCCGATTCTACGGGAGCGTTGACGACAGGTGTGTTTGGATCGGACGTTTTGGATGGTTTATCCTGCACAGTATCTGCAAGGACATATCGGAGGGGATATGCCGACACAACACATAAAAAAATTATAATACCAATTTTTTTAAGCATTTATCCTTCTTTCGAGCAACCTGTCCAAAACGGATAATTTTATAATCAATTTATCAAAAAAAATATAATTGTAAATTAAACATATCCGGAATATATATACCCTATCATATAAAAGAATGTTCACTTTTAAAAGCAAATATGGGTATTCCACACGAAATCTTAATCGTCCAAATATCGCCGGCAAATAACATAGAAAAGCTGTTAATTCTGTGAAAGAATCAATCCCATATTACCAGTCAATCAGAGGGTATATTATCAGACCGGGCTTTATTTATCCTGTTGTCTTGTCGTGATTTGCCTTGACAGGTCCGGCTGCGCGGAGTATCTTGACGCAAAGTTTTTTTGGCATTTTGACCGCAAATTCAGGGTCAGTCGAGGTCTATAAAAAACTTCTGCAACTCCGGCGGTTTTATTTAGAATTGCCATAGTCGAATGATAAAGGGTGTATTATGATTAAAAGTATATCATGTTTGTCCTGTATGATAATTCTGACTGTCAATTTTACTGCGTTGGCGGTTGATACGAGCAGTGTTGAACAAGTCCGCACACAATTTATCCAGTCCAACACTGGGCCGGATAAGGCAGCAGAACAAATCATCGATGAATTCTGGCGAAAAAGTCTTGATTCCATGATGCTGGTTGAAGATACCGGGGAAATCGTGAAGCTGCGATCAGACCTGGTCAAACAGAAGGGGGATAAAGACCTGAGCCTTTATGCTTCGACATACGTCAAGATTGCGGATGCTCATTTGAAGTCGGCGCTGGAGACGGTGGCCGGGTGGGAAAATAATGATGCCAAAAAGCTGCGGATCGAACGGAATTTCATGATTCTGATTGCCGAGCTGGGTCGTATGGAACTGGCGGATCTGGCGATGACGCGTCTGAATCATGACGACAGGATGGTCCGTTATTGGGCGGTGCGGGCGGTTACCAGTCCGCGGGTTGTCAGCCAGTTGATGTCCGACATTACCCGGGATGAGAAGCTGACCCTGCAGATTGTCACCTCGCTGGGCGAATATATTAAACAATATGATGATGGGATTGTGCTTCCATTTATTGCGGAATTTGCCGCGGGCATCAAGAATGCGTCCGGCAACAGTCTTTTGCTGGCGATTGCGGACAAGCGGATAGATGCGTATATGAAATGGACTGTGACCGATGAAGCAGCGGATGCCGGAGTCCTGAAAAGCATCGGCGGATTGGTATTTGAGACGGCATCGGCGGCGACCCGCCAGGAACTGCTTGGACGTTTCGGGCAGCTTTATTCCTGTGTGGTTCAGCGTTACCTGATTGGAAAAGATCTGCCTGCGGCATCGCGGGATCAACTGGTGACTGTGATTTGCGAGGTCGAAGCGGGTGTCATGGAAAAAATGCTTCCCGGTTCGAACAACCGATTCCGTAATGAACTGCAGCGTGCTCAGCCGATTGATAAAGTGTATGAGGCCCTGTTTGGGACCTCGGGCAAAGCCGGGGAGTTTTCAACCCGAATGAATTTTGATTATGGCAAAGACAGCAGCGGCAAAAGTCTTGTCGCACCGCGGCCTCTTCCCGCTCCTCCGGCGGCTCCATCCGAGGCAACCGCACAACCGTAACACGATTGAACGAGATCAATGCGAGTATCCTGGCTGTACCACCACGACAAGAAGAACACCTGCGGCCACCCGGTATGGATTGCCTTGATGGTCATTCTTGCGGGTGCTGCGGGGGTATTGTCTGTCTCGGGGTGCAAAGACAATACCGACAAGGCCCAGGACAACAACGGCATCGTTCTGCAGCAGCGTCTTCGGGCGTTTGTGCAGACCCTGGATCCGATGAATGTCCGGGATACGACCGGCACCTGCGTGGCGTCGGATGTATTCGATACGCTGTATGACTATCACTATCTGAAGCGTCCCTACGAAATTGTGCCCCAGTTGGCGGCGGCCATGCCGACGATTTCCGAGGACGGCACCTGTTATACAATTCCCATTCGCAAGGATGTGTATTTCCACGATGATGCGTGTTTTCCGGGCGGCAAAGGCCGGCTGCTGAAGGCCGAAGATGTGGTGTATGCGTTCAAGCGGATTGCGGATATCAAGACGCGTTCGGTGAGCTGGTGGATTCTGGACCGGCGAATTGTCGGGCTGGATGCCTTTCGGGAATATACCAAGACCTGCAAAAAAGGCGAGGTTGATTACGACCGTTCCGTTGAGGGTCTGCAGGCACTGGACGATACGACGCTGCAAATCAAATTAAACGAACCCTGGCCGCAGCTTGTGTTCTGGCTGACTTATATTGCCACGGCCCCGGTGGCTCGGGAGGCGGTGGAATATTATGGCGAGGAGATTGGATTTCACCCGGTCGGGACGGGGGCATTCAGGGTGGATCGATGGCTGGCGGGGGCGTATGTGGAGGCCTCACGGCATCCGCGCTATTATGACCGGTATCCGACCGAAGGCGGGCCTGGCGACAAGGAGGCCGGACTGCTGGAGGATGCAGGCAAGCCGCTGCCTTTTGTGGACAAGGTGATCTGGCGGATTGTGGTGGAAGACCAGCCCCGATGGCGGCTGTTTCTGAAGGGCTATCTGGATATGGCAGGGGTTCCCAAGGATAATTTCGGGCAGGTCTTTACCTCGGGAGTGAATTTGAGCGAGGAATTTACCTCGCGTCAGATTCGCATGATGGAATTTGATGAGCCCGGAACGTTCTGGGTGGCATTCAATATGCAGGATCCCGTACTGAAAGACAATAAACCGCTGCGTCAGGCGATCAGCTTCTGTATTGACCGGAAAAAATATATCAAGATATTTTTTGACGGCAGGGCGAATGAGGCCTTTGGTTTTATTCCGCCGGTGATGCCGGGCTATGACCCGAATATCATCGCCATTTCCAATTCCCGTTATGATATGGCGGCGGCGAATCGTTTTGTCGAGGAAGCCAAAACAATTGCCGGCGGGAAAATTCCCCGGCTGCGTGTTGCCATCGGCGGTACGGATTCGACCCAGCGCCAGATGTGCCAGTATATGCAGCGGTGCATCGAGTCCATCGGACTGGATGTGGAAATTGAATTGTATGACTGGCCGACATTTCTGGAAAAGATGCGCAAGGGGGATTTGCAGTTGTTAATCACCGGCTGGTCGGCCGACTACCCGGATGTTGAAAGTTTTCTGCAGTTATTTTACAGCAAGAATATTCCTTATCCCAACGAGTTCCATTATTCCAATCCGACCTATGATGCGATTTTTGAGAAAATCGCCGTGATGCCGGACTGCCCGGAGCGGACGGCGTTGTATCAGGAGGCTCAGCGAATTATCAACGAAGACCTGCCTTGTGCATTTACCCTGCATCGGGCCAGCTTTATTATGTGTCATGACTGGATCAGCAACGTCAAGCCCAACTCCTATAAAAATGAGATGTCCGGGTGGGGTATGACCAAATATTACCGGATTGACCCGGCCAAACGCGAAGCGTATAAAAAGAAATATCGGTGAGATGAGACAGACAAAAGCCTATTTGATTATCTGTTGTATTCTGGCGGCGGTATGGGGCTGCGAGAAGAAGAAGACGGCTGCGGACGGCGAGATGGTGATTTGCCGTCCGATGATCAGCAAGGTGCAGACGCTGGACCCGACCAATACCCGCGATATCTATTCGGCGCTGGTGGTTTCCCAGATGTGCGAGCAGCTTTATGTGTATCATTATCTGAAGCGTCCCTATCAACTGATTCCCCTGCTGGCCGAGTCGATGCCGGCTATCAGTGACGACGGGATGACCTATACCATTCGCATCAAGCAGGGGATTCGTTTTCAGGATGATCCCTGTTTTCCGGACGGCAAGGGCAGAGAGCTCAAGGCGTCGGATTTTGTGTATGCGTTCAAACGCCTGGCCAATGCCAAATATGCCAGCCAGAACTGGAGTGTTTTTGACGACCGCATTGTGGGACTCAATGATTTTCGGGAGTATTCCAAGGGATTCAAGAAAGAATGGGATGTGGATTATTCCAAACCGGTGGAGGGATTGCAGGCTCTGGACGATTATACGCTGCAAATCAAGCTGACCCGGCCCTGGCCGCAGATTCTGGAACTGGCGCTGAACGATTATTGTACGTCGCCGGTGCCGTTTGAAGCCGTGCAGCATTATGGTGTCGATATTGTGTCGCACCCGGTCGGCACGGGGCCTTACCGGCTGAAGACCTGGCAGCGCAGTTCGTATATTGAGCTTGAAAAAAATCTGAACTGGCGCGGGGAATTGTATCCGTCGGAAGGCGAGCCTGAAGACCAGGTCAACGGCCTGCTGGCCGATGCGGGCAAGCCGGTGCCGTTTGCCGACCGGATAATTTTCCGGATTATCGAAGAAGACCAGCCCAACTGGCTGCTGTTTATGCGGGGCAAGCTGGATGTGATGTATATCCCCAAGGATAATTTTGATAAAGTAATGATGCCCGACAAGAAGCGACTAATGTCGTTTATGCAGGACCAGCAAATCAAACTGACCATATTCAATGATCCTTCCACATTCTGGGTGGGATTTAATATGAAAGACCCGGTTCTGGGGCCGAATCTTCCGCTTCGCAAGGCAATCAGTCGGGCGATTGACCGGCAGAAGTATATTGACATTCTCTTTAACGGCAGGGTGCAGGTGGCTCATGGGCTGGTTTCGCCGGGGCTGAATTCCTACGATCCGAATATGGCTGATTACGGCTATTCCAGGTTTGATTTGAACGAGGCCCGTGCTCTGCTGAAGGAGGCGGAGGCGATTTATGGCAAGCCGATTCCAAAATTGACCCTGGCGATGCCGGGGACGGATACGCTGCCCAAGCAGATGGGGCAGCTTCTGCAGCGCATGCTGGAGCAGGCCGGGATTCAGATTCAGGTGGATTATATGGATTTTCCGACCTATATGGAAAGACAGAACAAGGGCCAATGCCAGATGTTTATCAGCGGTGTTTCGGCGAGCTGTCCGGATGCCATGGATTTTCTGGAGATGTTTGCAAGCAAGTATTTCGCCCCGGGCAGCAATAAATTCTTTTATTCCAATCCCGAATTCGACGCCCTGTATGAACAGGTGGCCGTGATGCAGGATTCCCCGGATAGGCTTGCATGGTACCGCAAGCTGGAGCACATGATTCTGGATGACTACCCGGCGGCGTTTATGACGCACCGTATCACTTTTTACCTGGGCCATGACTGGTATAAAAATTACAAGCCGTTTGTCTTCGGGTATGGGGTGCTGAAGTACCACCGGGTGGACGTCGAGCAGAGAGAACAATTTTTTAACAGGATTCATTCCTCAAAAAAGGAGGGTAAATGACCGCCTTTATTATACGCAGACTGCTTTATATGTTTCCGATTGTGCTGGGTGTATTACTGGTCACCTTTACACTGTTTACGCTGATCGGGGGCGATATTTCCCAGCAGATTGCCGGCAAAAACGCCGACGCGGAAACAATCGCCGAAATCCGGCATGAATACGGGCTGGATAAGCCGCTGTTCTGGTCCTGGGACAGCCAGTTTGTCAATCATTTTAAAAAGGCTTTGTTTTTTGATTTCGGGCGGGCGATGGACCGGGAGCGCATCAGCTCCAAAATCCTTCGCGGAATCGTGCCGTCGCTGATGCTGACGGTGCCGATGTTTATTGGAGTCATCATTTCCGCCGTCAGCCTGGCGCTGATTATCGCCTATGTCCGGGGTACGATATGGGATGTCAGCGCGGTGGTGATCTGCGTGGCGGGGATGAGTATTCCCTACTTGAGTTTTATTATTTTCGGGCAGTATTTCTTTGCCTACAAGCTGGACTGGTTTCCGATTATTTATCTGCCGGAAGAGCCGATGATCAAAAGCGTCGGGCTGCCAATCCTGATCGGCATTCTGGCCTCGCTGGGAGGAGAGCTGCGGTTTTATCGGACGATTATGCTTGACGAGATGCGCAATGATTATGTCCGCACCGCCTTTGCCAAGGGGCTTTCGACGACCCGGGTACTGTTCAAGCATGTGCTCAAGAATGCGATGATTCCGATTATTACCAACGTGGTGCTGACGATACCGCACCTGATTCTCGGGTCATTCCTGCTGGAACGGTTTTTCGGGATTCCCGGGCTGGGCTACCTGATGATTGAGGCGATCGGGGCGCGCGATTTCTTTGTGATTAACGCAATGACATTTATTTTTTCGCTGCTGATTGTGATATTTACCCTGCTTGCGGACATTTGTTATGCGTTTGTGGATCCGCGCATCAGCCTGAAATAAGGTAAAAGGCAAAAGTAAAAAGGAAAAAGTGACGAAGCCCTTCGGGCCAAGACAGATAACAGGTTGAATAGAAGATGACAGAAATAACGACACAAAACGAGTTGATGCAGCCGAGGGGGTACTGGTCGGATGCGATTCGTCGTCTGCGCAAACGCAAGCTGGCGATGCTATGCTTCTGGATTGTGGCTATGTATGCGGGTCTTGCGGCCTTTATCTGGATAGGCGATATCCTGGTGACGCACCTTGACTGGAAGATTCCGATTGTTCAATGGAACGAGCACGTCGGGCCCAGTTATCAGAAGCCTGCGGCGCAGTATGAATTTGTCCCCGAAATGAAGACCGAAAGCCAGAAAGGCTGGTGCCTGCTGGGCACGGATTTCATGGGGCAATCGACGTTTCGAAAGACGCTCTACGGGGCTAAGACAGCAATGATGGTGGCCTTCTGTGCGTCGATTATCAGTATTTTAATCGGTGTGCCGCTGGGGGCCCTGGCGGGATATTACCGGGGCTGGGTGGATGATGCGATTGTGTGGTTTTATACGACGCTGGGGACAATCCCGTATATCCTGCTGCTGATGGCGTTTGCGGTGGTGCTGCGGGGGGCGCATATCGGACCCTGGGAACTGCGGGGGTCGGTGTCGGTGTACCTGGCGATTGGCCTGACCAGTTGGGTGGGATTGTGCCGGCTGATTCGCGGCGAAATTATCAAGCGCAAGGAAAGTGAATATGTGCTGGCGGCCAGGGCGATGGGGTGTTCGGATTTCCGTATCCTGTTTTTCCACCTGCTGCCGAATGTGTTTCATATTATTCTGATTAACTTTTCGCTGCGGTTTGTGAGCTTCATTCATGCCGAGGTGATTCTGAGCTTTCTGGGGCTGGGCGAGACGGATAAGCCCAGTTGGGGGGCGATGATCGATGCGGCGCGTACGGAACTGGCGCGCGATGTCTGGTGGGAAATGGCCGCGGCAACGGTTGCGATTTTTATTATCTCGCTGGCGCTGAATATTTTCAGCGACGCCCTGCGGGATTGTCTGGACCCGAAATTAAGGATGGATTAGTCCGATGAGTGAACACGAGATATTGCTGTCGGTGCAGAATCTTTCGACGCATTTTTTTACGCAGCAGGGCATCGCCAAAGCGGTTCAGGATGTCAGTTTTGATATTCCGGCCGGGCACATGACGGCGCTGGTGGGGGAAAGCGGCTGCGGAAAAAGCGTGACGTCGCTGTCGATTCTGCGGCTGATTCCCGACCCGCCGGGAAAGATTATTGGCGGGAAAATCATCTTTAAAGGTCAGAATTTGCTCGAAATGAGCGAGGGCCGGATGCGTGCGATACGCGGCAATGATATTGCGATGATTTTTCAGGAGCCGATGACCAGTTTGAATCCGGTGTTTACCATCGGCAACCAGATTGTCGAGGTCATTAGTCTGCATCAGGGCATCAAGGGCAAGGCGGCATGGGATATGGCGGTTGATATGCTGACCAAGGTGGGAATTGCCGACCCGGCCCGGCGTGTGCAGGAATATCCGCACCAGCTTTCCGGCGGCATGCGCCAGCGCGCCGCCTGCGCGCGGGCACTCGCCATGCGGCCCAAGGTGCTGATGATGGACGAGCCCTTCGCCGCGCTCGACGTGCAGACCCGCGCCCGCATGCAGGACTTTCTCTTGCAGATCTGGCGCGACAGCGGCGCTTCCATCCTGCTCGTCACCCATTCCATCGACGAGNNGAACGAAAATCGGATGAGTATTCTGCTGATTACCCATGACCTTGGCGTGGTGGCTGAGACGGCCCAGACGGTGGTGGTGATGTATGCGTCGAAGATTGTGGAAAAAGCCGATGTGCACAGCCTGTTCGGTTCTCCGCGGCATCCTTATACACAGGGACTGCTGCGGTCTTTGCCGCGGCTGGGCCAGCGGCGCAAGCGTCTGGATGTCATCGGCGGGTCGGTTCCCAATCCGGTGGCGTTTCCCGGCGGCTGCAAGTTTCATCCGCGATGCCCGATTGGGGCCAAAGATCCCCATTGCCAGGCGTGTGAACCGCCTTTGCAGGAAGTCCAGCCGGGCCATGCAGTGGCCTGCTGGTATGCCGAAGGCTATCGACGATAACCGGCTGATTCTGTAAGAAAGGATAGTGTATGCCGGACAATAAAATATTACTGGAAGTCAAAGACCTCAAGACGCATTTCCCGATTCGCAAGGGGGTGCTGAACAGGACGGTTGGCTTTGTTAAAGCGGTGGATGGCGTTTCGTTTTCTGTTCAGCGGAGCTCGACACTGGGATTAGTGGGTGAAAGCGGCTGCGGCAAGACGACGGTCGGCCGGACGCTGCTGCGGCTGATTCCTGCGACCTCCGGACAGGTTACGTTTGACGGTCATGATATTTTGGGCTGTCCGATGAGTCAGATAAAACCGCTGCGCAGCCGTATGCAGATGATGTTTCAGGACCCTTACGGTTCATTGAATCCCCGCATGACGGTGGAGGATATTGTCGGCGAGGGGCTGACGGTGCATGGGATTGCCCGGGGCAAACAGCGGCGGGACCGGGTCGCGGAAATTCTGGAGCAGGTCGGCTTGTCGCGGCGGTATGCGGACCGGTTTCCCCATGAGTTTTCAGGCGGGCAGCGGCAGCGTATTGGTATTGCCCGTGCCCTGGCGGTGAATCCTGACTTTATTGTCTGTGATGAACCGGTCAGTGCACTGGATGTGTCGATTCAGTCGCAGATTGTTAACCTGCTTCAGGATTTGCAGGAAAAACTGGGGCTGACGTATCTATTTATCGCTCACGACCTGGCGGTGGTGGAGCACATCAGCGAATGGATTGCCGTGATGTATCTGGGACGGATTGTGGAATATGCCCGCCGGGATGAGCTTTACAGCAATCCGATTCATCCGTATACGAAGTCTCTGCTCAGTGCCATACCGCACCCTGAACCGCAGAAAAAACATGCCCGGATTGTGCTGAAAGGGGAGGTGCCCAGCCCGGCCAGGCCTCCCCGGGGATGCCATTTTCATCCCCGCTGTCCGTGGGCGGAAGAGTCCTGTAAAACCAGCGACCAGAAGCTGGAAGCCAAGACAACGCAGCATCTTGCGGCCTGCTGGAAAGCCGATAAAATCGGCTGACAATTGGCGGCCAATATACAGTAGATTGACTTTTTAAGGTGATTGTGGTATCCTGATTTCTATCAGGAGAAACGGATTGATGGAACATAAACGAATTATGGAGCTTGAAACACGGGGCGCTGTCCTGGTTGTCCGATTTGACGCCCCGGCTATTGGGGCTGCGGCGAATCTGGAACAATTAGGCCATGATCTCCGCGAAATTATCCTGCAAAAACAACCCTCCCAAATGGTCATTGATTTTACCCGTGTTTCATTTTTCAGTTCGCAGATGCTGGGCCTGCTGGTGGATGTGTGGCGTCGGCTCAAAGACTGCGGAGGCACGGTGGTCATCAGCGGCATCAATCCGAATTTGACGCGTGTATTCCGGATTACCAGTCTGGATAAAGTGTTTGATTTTTACCCCGATACCGACACCGCCCTGAAGGCCCTGGCCCGGCCTGCAGAAGGCTGACGGCTATTCGGTCATAATGAACCATGATGGGCTTGAAAGGGTACAACAGTGCATTTGGATACACAATTCTCGATTTTTATGGTTAATAAACCCGGAGTCCTGGCCCGCGTTCTGAACACCCTGGCAGTGGCAAAAATTAATATTGTTGCCATGACGATGATGGATTCTGCCGAACACGGCGTCATGCGTCTGGTGGGGTCTTCGCACCAGCGTGTGCGTGAGGTGCTGACCCAGCTCAACATGCAGTTCAGCGAGACGGATGTGCTGTGTGTGAATTTGCCCAACAAGGCCGGGGCTCTGGCGGATATTACGGCCAAGCTGGCGTCGGCTCATATCAATATTGCTTATGCCTATGTGACCGCCGGCGCCAGGGGAGGCCGGACCACCGGGATTCTCAAGGTCGCGGATGTAAAAAAGGCGATGAAAGTGCTGCAGGGCGATGCCGAAGTGCAGCATAAAGAGGACTCTGTCCGGCGGGCACCATCAAGCCGACGATAGGCTTTTGATTTGTTATCATTGGATTTGTATCTGAAAGGGAAATTCTCCTTCGGGGAGGGTTTCCCTTTTTTATTTTTGGGGTGATGTCATTTTCAGGATGCTGCTGTGGGCGGCGGAGAAGATTCGAATTGGGCCATCTTCGAGCTGCACGATCAGCCCTTCGGTCGGATCGATCCCGATGCAGGTGCCCCGATAAGGCCTGCCGTCGCTTTCCAGTTCGATGCGAGTTCCGATTTGTCGGTTATATTTGCGCCAGTGATGTACGAGGCTGTCCGGATTGGTTTGTGCCGCGGTAATCCATGTTTCCAGTTTTTCCAGCAGGCAGCGTACGAGTCGATTGCGATTGACAAATTGCCCTGTTTCGATGTCGAGACTGGTGGCGGGAGGCAGGTCAGCGGCCTCGGCAAATGCCTGCCGGCTTTGGTGGACATTGATTCCGATGCCGATGACCGACCATGTCTGTTCCCTGATTTTTCGGGATTCGACGAGGATACCGGCGGTTTTTCGGTCGTTCAGCAGGATGTCGTTGGGCCACTTGATGATCGGATGCAGTCCGCAGGCAGTCGTTATCATGTCCACGACGGCCACCGGCGCCGCCAGCGTCAGCGGGGGGGCTGCGACAGTATGTCGGATGACGACGGAACACAGAATACTCTGGCCTTTGGGGCTTAGCCAGGTTCGCCCCCGTCGTCCCCGCCCGGCGGTCTGCTGCTCGGCCAGAATGCACAGGCCATCGCAGTCGGCCCGGACAATCTGCTGCCAGGCGATGTCGTTAGTGCTTTCGGTGCAGTCCAGAATCAGGACGGAATTGCCGAGCCTGCGGGTCGTGAGATCCTGCCGGATTAAATCGCTATTTAATTGGTCAGGCATTGCAGTCAAACCGTGAAACAGCAATCAGGTTTATCGATCCAGGCCGATATCAGCTGCGACCGCCGAATGGGTAATCGCCCCGATGGCGATGCGATCCACGCCGCAGGAGGCGATGGCCAGCACATTATTCAGAGTGACGCCGCCGCTGGCTTCCAGCAGGGGCTTTTTGCCGCACATGTGATCACGCATTTCCACAGCATGCTTAAGCTGCCACTGGCCCATGTTGTCCAGCAGAATCACATCGATGCCGGGAATGGTCAGAACACGGTCAAGCTGGTTATCGACGTGGTCCACTTCGACGACGACATATTTGACTTTTGGATTTTCAATCGCCTGCTGGACCATTTTATGCAGTTTGGGTTCAAATTTTTCGCCCAATTCCGTCCAATGGTTATCCTTGAACATGACCGCTTCGCCCAGATTCATACGGTGGTTGTAGCCGCCGCCGCATCGGACCGCATATTTTTCCAGTTCCCGCCAGCCGGGAATGGTTTTGCGGGTGTCATAAATTTTCGCTTTGGTGCCGCGGACGGCATTGACGAATTTCCAGGTCATCGTGCTGATGCCGCACAGCCGCTGCAGGAAATTCAGCACGACGCGCTCGGCCGACAGCATCGAGCGAACCGGACCTTCGATGACGCCGAGCCGATTGGCGACGTTGGCGCGATGTCCATCTTCAATCAGAACACGCAGTTTGAGCCGCTCATCATAAAGCTTCAGGACGTGCTTGACCAGTTCCATCCCGCAGACGACGATTTCCTCGCGTGTGACGATGTAGGCCCGGTCGATTTTGTCTTCGGGAATGCTGATTTCGCTGGTCGGGTCGCCATGGCCGAAATCTTCTTCAACCGCCATCTGTATCAGCGGCAGAACTTTTTCCATATCGAGCGGTTTGATGGCTCTTCGTGTTGCGCGTTCACCCATGTGTTACCTCTTTCTGGTCTTCATCGACCTGTTTTTCTTTGAGCTGTTATCCAGGGCTGCCGGGGCAGCGGAGCTGCTTTGAATGGCCGGCATTCCCTTGATTTCCTGAATACGGTCACGCAGCATGGCGGCCCGTTCAAAATCAAGCTTTTCCGCGGCCTCAAACATCTGGCGTTCCAGATCGGCCAGTATTTCAGTCTGGTCAAATTCCGTTTCGTCAAGCAAAATGGCTTCGCGGGCGCGTTTCCGGGCTGCAAGTTCATCCGACAGGCCTTTTTGTATCTCTTTACGTATGGTCTGGGGGGTAATACCGTGCTGCTGATTGTACGCTAATTGAATTGTACGCCGTCGGGCCGTTTCGTCAATGGCTTTTTTCATCGACGGCGTTATCTTGTCGGCATAGAGAAATACGGTGGCGTTGACGTTACGGGCGGTGCGGCCGATGGTCTGGATGAGCGAGGTTTCGCTTCGCAGGAAGCCTTCCTTGTCCGCATCCAGAATCGCCACCAGTGACACTTCCGGCAAGTCAAGCCCCTCCCGCAGGAGGTTGATCCCCACCAGGACGTCAAATTCGCCTTTCCGCAGGTCGCGCAGGATATCGACCCGGGCCAGCGTTTCGATTTCGCTGTGCAGATACCGGCAGCGGATTCCCTTGCCGGTCAGATAGGAAGATAAATCCTCGGCCAGCCGTTTGGTCAGCGTGGTGACCAGGACCCGCTCTTTGGACTGGATGCGTTTTTGCACCTCGCCCATCAGATGCTGAATCTGGTCGGAGGCCGGATAGACGAAAATTTCGGGGTCAACCAGGCCGGTCGGACGAATAATCTGCTCGACCACCTTGTCTTTGCATAAGTCCAGTTCAAACGGTCCCGGGGTTGCCGAGACAAAGACAACGTGCTTCCATCGCTCATAGAATTCTTCGAATCGCAGCGGGCGATTGTCCATGGCGCTGGGCAGGCGGAAGCCGTGGTCCACCAGAACCTGTTTACGGTTGTGGTCGCCGGCGAACATGCCGCGAAGCTGGGGAATCGTTACATGGGATTCGTCGATAAACAGCAGGAAATTGTCCGGCAGATAATCAATCAGGGTATAAGGCCGGGAGCCGGGTTTGAGGCCTGCCATGTGACGGGCGTAGTTTTCAATGCCGCTGCAGTAGCCGACTTCGCGAATCATCTCCAGGTCATACAGGGTTCGGGCTTCCAGACGCTGGGCCTCCAGCAGTTTGCCCTCATGCCGCAATTGCAGCAGACGCTCCTTGAGTTCCTGTTCAATACTCTGGCAGGCCGATTCGATACGGTCTGCAGGCATGATATAATGTTTGGCCGGATAGATGAAAATCTGATGTTCCTCGGCCAGAATTTCGGCGGAGACAGGATTGATATAGCTGAGTTTTTCGATCTGGTCGCCGAAAAATTCGATTCGCACCGCATAAGATTCATAGGACGGCCACAGTTCCACCACATCGCCGCGAACGCGAAATTTACTGCGGCTAAAATCAATATCGTTGCGGTCGTACTGCAAATCCGCCAGCCGGCCCAGCAGTTCGTTTCGCACGACCTCGTCGCCGAGGCGGAGGCTGATGACACTGGCCTTGTAATCTTCGGGCG
>DLFY01000132.1 GCA_002482415.1 Phycisphaerales bacterium UBA7708 | reverse complement strand
GTCCAATCGCAGCCAGCAGCGCCATTTTTGCATTCTTGTCCTGCGTTTTATCATAGGCCTCTGTCAGGACTTTGGCACTGCCCTGCCCTTGAGACTGTTTTCCAGCCACGGACACAACAAGGCCCTGCACGGCATTATCCGGTTTTTCCACCAGCAACGCCACCAATGCTGTCAAATCTTCCGGTGCAGCGATAAGCTGCAGTGCCCGAACCGCTTCCTGCCGGATGCGGTTATCATCGGCGCGGGCCAGCGTCAGCAGGCTGCTCATAGCCGCACGAATCTGCCGCTGGCCTGTGGTACGAATCAACTCCCGGCAAACCGCTTTGTCGGCATCGGTCGCCGCCGGTTTCTGCAGCATGGCAGCAATCGTCTGGTTGACATTTTTATCAGACAGGGTATCCAGCGTATAGCGGGCCAGATCCTGTTCTCCTCGATCGGTCGCACGGGCGGCGGTTTGAGCCAGCACTTCGACGCAGTCTGCATCACCCACAACCTGCAGCGCTGCGACGGCGGCGTTGCGAACTTCAACCGATTCGCTTGCCATGGCCTTCATGGCATAATTTTTACCCGCGGCATTCCCGCCGGCGGCAACGGCACCCAGCATACGCACCTGCTGGTCAGCCGGGAGGGTGTTGGCTCCGGCCAGGATTTTTTCCATGGCTGCGGCATCCCTGACCTCACGAACCAGGGTGATTGCCGCGGTCATCACAACCGGGTCCTTGTCCTGCAGCGCGGGGATAATCACCTTTTCGGCCTGCCCGGCTTGCACCTGCACCAGTCCTCGCAGCGCTCCAGCCCGTATAGCCGACGGATAATCAGGTCCATAAAGCTGCTGATAAATTGCCGCGGCTTTTGTATTCTGAGCCTTTTGAGCACAGCTCAGAAGTGCATCCAGAAGCAGCATTTTATTATCCGGTGAGATGGTTTTGACTGAGGCCATCAGTGCATCGGCAGCATCGGCGGTACCGATTCTGCCCAGCGACAAAACCGCTGCAGCAGAGATTGCCTGCGAGGCATCTCCAATCAATTCACTCAGCGGTCTGACTGCCGAAGCTGTTTTTCGGGCGCCCAGCGAGGAGATGGCGCCGATTTTGATCTTTTCGTCCTGTGTTTTTGTCAAAAGTCCCAGCAGAGCCTGATCCGCCGCATCCCCCGGAATGCGTTCAAGGGCATAACGGGCAATATCGGATGTCTTGGGATCAGCCAGCATGGGGGCAAGCACCGCGACCGATTTTTCCGTGCCGAACAATCCGAGCTGACGACAGAACATGTCTTTGGCATCGTACGGGACAGCCGCATCCTGCAAGGCGGCCAGAACCGCGGTTTCAATTTCTGCCAGCGAGGCGGGGTCGTCTATCCAGGTAACAATCATCTCCTGCAACTGCGTAAACGACAGGCGGCTTTTTCCATATTCATAGGACTTGGCCTGTTTGACCACGTCATCAAGTTTACCCTTCTCCAATGGGGCCGGCATCGGTTTGGTCGGGACATCGTAATCGCCCAGAGCAAACTGAATTCCCGCCAGATAATGCTGCAGGACAGCCGGCGTCCAGGTCAGATAATGATTGTGCCCCAGGGAGCAATAAAACACCCTCCCTTTCCCCCAGTTTTTGATCCAGGTTATACCGGTATCCGTGTCCCTGGATGGAACGCCCGGGGCATTTCGGGTCGCCTCATCCGACATATCCAGGCTCATCAGAACAAGCTGTTTGCTGCGGGAATACAGCGGTGCGGCGGTCAGGTATATTTCATCATTGACCTTGAATCCCTTGCCTTCGAACATCGTCATCAGGGGGTGATTGGGCTGATCAATCTTGATCGCCCAGGTTCCGCCTGCCGTCCAGGGATGACTCGTGAACTGCCCGCCCATCATCTCGGCGGCTTCGGGCCATTCATAGAAATTGTCCGTCGCGGCATGGATGCCAATCACGCCCTTACCGTTTTTGACGAAATTCATGAATGCAGCTTTTTGCGCATCTGTAAAAACCAATTTTGTTGTGTTGTTCAGACAGACTGCATCATATTTTTGAAGATTCTGTTCGGTAAAGACCGCCATATCATCGGAAAAATCCGCTTTAAATGCGCCGGTTTTGGCGGACATGATTTCCAGGACTTTAACCCAGTAGGGGATGCTGCTGTGCTTGAATCCGTCACATCGACTGAATACCAGAACGGCTCTCTGGCGAGCGGGTGCGACGACTGGCTTATCCGGCATCGCCGCAGTGATTTTGCTTACCTCATCCTGCGTTACAGCATTGGCCGGACGGCTGAATCCCATCATTATTCCACACAACACAACGGCTATCAACCCATTCTTAAACATGTCTTAACTCTCCTATCGTGCTTAATCTTATTTGTCCTGATTGTTGTTTCAGGTTGAAATTTTCACATTATTTTCCCGCCGACAGACCTGTTAGAGAAGCCATGGGCTTCGCATGGTTCTGCCGAGCATTTTTTCCGCCACAGGGTCATTGAGAATCTGTTCTGTGGCGGGATTGAATTTGATTTTCCGTTCCAGCAGCATGGCAATCTGGCCGAGATGACCGACGGTGGCGGAACGATGAGCGGTCTCGCAAGGTGTCAGTGTCTGGCGTCGGCTCTTGACGCAATCCAGGAAATTGCGTGTATGGCCGGGAGAATTGAACAGATGGATGTCGCCTGTTCCCAGCGGTTCATTCCGGATTGCATCGGAAGACGTTACCATCCTTTGCCGATTCACGTGTATCCATCCATCCGTACCAATCCATTTGGTTCCATCCTGAATGTCATTATGTCCGCCGGCAATCACCATTTGAATGCCGTTTTCATACACCGCATTCAGCCGATAACGGGTTGCAGTGTTCCACAAGCCCTCGGCGGGATAGTCTCCCCTGCCTTCGATTTCGACCGGGCCGGTATGGTCCAAATCCAGACCCCAGTGGGCAATATCCACATGGTGCCCCACCCAGTCCATCAACTGGCCGCCGCCGTAATCCAGAACCCAGCGCCAGTTTTTATGCACACGGGCCGGGCAGTATGGGGCCAGCGGCGCAGGCCCCAGCCAGAAATCATAATCCAGTTCCGGCGGAGGCGGACAGGCGGTTTCCCGGCCTCGAGTACCCCCGAAATCCGCATGGCCGGAGGGAAGTCCGACTTCCACAGTATGTATCTTGCCGATACGGCCGCTGCGAACCAGCTCACAGGCCTGCCGGAAGTGTGAGACCGAACGCTGCCAGCTCCCGGTCTGCCAGATGCGGCCGTAATCCTTCACTGCATCACACAGCAGCCGACCTTCACGCAGATTGTGGGTCAGCGGTTTTTCGCCAAAAATATCCTTGCCGGCTTTGGCGGCTGCAACTCCAATCAGGCCATGCCAATGATCCGGAAGCGACAGGCAGACCGCATCGATATCGGGGCGAGCCAGCAAGTCACGAAAGTCGCCATAGGCTTTGCAATCCTGATTGCCATAGGTTGAATCCACTTTTCGTTTGGCATCGCGAAGATGATTGGCATCCACATCACAGACAGCCACGACCTGCGCATCGTTTTCGTTCAGGAAGGAATCCATATTCCCCCCGCCCTGCCACCCGATGCCGATACACCCGACGGTGATGCGGCTGCCGGCCGAGGGGCTTGCTGCACGGGCCACAGATTTAAAAATAAAAGGGAGTCCTGCAAAACCCGTCGCGACCGCAACAGACCGCCTGATTAAAGTCCTGCGATTCATTTTTTTCATGACTGTATTCTCGATTGAATCAACTGCGGTANNGCAAAGATTTCTGCTTTTATAATCGCCACGGACTCCGGTACGAGCGAGACAGATAACGGTTGGCCTCAGAATCATTGATAAATTCTTCTTTGGCCGCGTCCCAGTGCAGTTTCCGTCCGGTCAGCATTGCAATTTCCCCCAGCAGGCCCACACTGATGGATCGATGTGCTATGCGGGCCGGGGTGATGGTTTCCCGACGGCTTTTAACACAATCGATAAAATTCTGCTGATGATTGCTGCTTTTATACAGGCGAATTTCTTCGGGGCCGATTTTTTCCTGGAGAATCTTCGGGTCGGATGCATCGATCCTGTCGCCGCGATCCACATGAATCCAGCCTTTATCGCCATACCAGACCGTCCCCATGCCTTTGGGCTGTGCTGAGGCATTGGCAACCTTGATTTTCACGCCCGTGGCGTATTCACAGTCAAAGGAATAGGCATACGGGGTATCGTAAACGCCCACGGTATGATACTTGCCCTGGCCTTCGATTGTGACAGGACCGCTTTCATCCAGCCCGAGGCCCCAGTGAGCAATATCGATATGGTGGCCCGCCCAGTCGGTCAACTGGCCGCCCGAATAATCCATAATCCAGCGCCAGTCCCAGTGCGGAGCCTGGCCGCCGTAATCCATGAAAGGCCGCCATGGAGCAGGCCCCAGCCACATCTCCCAGTCCAGCGCCTGCGGGACCGGCTTGATGCTGGCCTGTTTAGGGCCGCCGCCGTCGGGAAGCCCGACTTCAACATAATGGACTTTTCCAATCCGGTCATTACGGACCAGTTCGCTGCCGCGATGGAAATTGGCAATCGACCGCTGCCAGCTTCCCGTCTGCCAGATGGTTCCATACCGGGCGACGGCGTCACAGATCGCACGCCCTTCCCGAATGGTACGGGCAAGCGGTTTTTCGCCGTAGATGTCAATGCCTTCCCGAATACAGGCGACCGCCATGGCCGCATGCCAATGGTCGGGCAGAGCCAGCATGGCCGTATCGACTTTTTCTTTGGCCAGCAATTGGCGATAGTCGCCATAGCTGCGGCAATCCTGGCTGCCATACCGTCTGTCAACCGCATTTTTGGCATCGCGCAGGTGGTTCTGGTCCACGTCGCAAACGGCCACCATCTGGACTTCGGGGATGTGCAGAAACGCATCCATGTTGCCGCGTCCCATCGAGCCGCATCCGATCGCCGCCATGGTGATACGATTACTTGGCGCAATATACCCGTTTTTACCCAGTGCAGAAGGTTGAATTAGATAGGGAAAACCGACTGCACCCGCAAAAGCCGCAGAAGCTTTCCGGAGAAAGCTTCTGCGATTAATTTTACTGGATTGTGTCATTGCAATAATCCTGATTATCGATTGTCTTTATCGAACGCAGCGTCAAAGGCCAGCGTAGACGGCTGGAAATCGGCTCGTTTCACAAACGCACAGGCCTCCCGGGCGCCATGCATCCGGTCCATGCCGGAATCTTCCCACTCGACCGAGAGAGGCCCGTTGTACCCGATATGATTGAGGGTGCGGATAATCTCTTCGAAATTCACGCCGCCATGGCCCAGTGAACGGAAATCCCAGCCGCGCTGCGGATTGCCGAAATTCAGATGCGAGGCCAGAATGCCGTTGTAGCCATCCAATTGAATGGCGGCATCTTTCATGTGAACATGATAAATGCGATCCGGGAATTCATTCAGGAAGCGTACCGGATTGACCATCTGCCAATGCAGGTGGCTGGGGTCAAAATTGAAGCCGAAAGTCTTGCGGTTATTGAGTGCCGCCAGCGCTCGCTTGGCGGTCACAATATCAAAGGCGATTTCAGTCGGATGGACTTCGAGAGCAAACTTGACACCGCATTCATCAAATACATCCAGAATCGGATTCCACATCTTGGCAAAATACTTGAATCCATCGTCGATCATTTTATCCGTGACCGGCGGAAAGCTGTACAGGAAATGCCAGATGGAGGAACCGGTGAAGCCGTTGACCACTTTGACGCCCATATTTTTGGCCGCCTTGGCAGTGGCCTTCATCGCCTTGACCGCCCAGGCCCGTTTCTTTTCCGGGTCGCCTTTGCAGTCGGCGGGAGCAAAACCATCGGAGCGGCTGTCGTTGTTCAGGTCACAGACGAGCTGCCCTGCCAGATGGTTGCTGATGGCAAACAGCTTTAAATTGTTTTCTTCCAGAATCGCCTTTTGCTTCTTGCAATAGCCGGTGTCTTTTGCCGCCTTGAACACATCGAGGTGATCACCCCAGCAGGCCAGTTCCAGGCCATCATAGCCCATCTCTGCCATCATGGGTGCCAATTCTGCCAGCGGGATATCGGCCCACTGCCCGGTAAACAGCGTAACAGGTCTTGCCATATTGATTCTCTCCTTGGATTAAGGTTTCTTGTTATTTTGCGAATGGGGTCCACTTTTTGCTGCTGCCGGCGCTCTTTAAGAGGGTTTGCAGGAACAGCATGCCGCGAAGGCCATCTTCGACTTTCGGAAAATCCCGCACGATTGCATCGACTTTCTTGCCTTCGATATTGGCCCGAACCGTATCGGCGAAATTCAGATAGATGTTGGCCATGGCTTCAAAGAACGCTTCGGGATGTCCGGAAGGCAGGCGGGTAGCGCGGGCCGCGGCGGCACTTTCTTTACCGACATAATCATTGCCGCGTTTCCAGACCTGGGTCGGCTGGCCCATCATCTTGACATACAGATAGTTGGGGTGCTCCTGATGCCATTCGAGGCCGCCCTTTTCTCCATAAATCCAAATCGCCAGATTGTTTTCTTCGCCGACGGAAATCTGACTGGCATGCAGGACACCTCTGGCACCATTGTCGAACTTTACAAGACAATTGATATCGTCATCTACTTTACGACCCGGAACAAAGGTGGTCAATTCCGAGCATAAATGCGTAATTTTCAGGCCTGTGATATATTCAGCCAGATTCTCCGCATGGGTGCCGATGTCGCCGCCGCAGCCTGATCCGCCGCTTTGTTTGGGGTCGGTTCTCCAGGACGCCTGCATCTGGCCGCTTTTTTCCAGAGCCGTCGCGAGCCATCCCTGCGGATACTGGACGANNGACGACGATTTTTCGGATTTTACCCAGTTTACCGGAATGAACCATATCCTTGGCCAATTTGACCATCGGATATCCGGTATAATTGTGCATCAAGCCAAACACCTTGCCGGTTTTCTTAACTAATTTAACAAGGATTTTGGCTTCTGCGACGCTGATAGTCATCGGTTTTTCGCACATGACATGGAAACCGGCCTTCAGCAATTCGCTGGCAATCGGAAAATGCCAGTTATTGGGTGTGCAAACCGCCACAAAATCCATCCGCTCGCCATCGGGCAGCTTGTTTTCTGCGTCAATCAATTCCTTGTAATTGCCGTAGCAGCGGGCCGGATTCAGACACAGGACTTCGGCCATCTTTTTGGATTTGACCGGGTCAATATCGAAAGCCCCACCCACCAATTCGATATGTCCGTCCATGCGAGATGCCTTGCGATGTACCTCTCCGATAAATGCCCCCATACCGCCGCCAATCATACCCATTCGTAGTTTTCGTTTCATGCCTTCATCCTCAAAAATAATGGTTTTTCTTTGTAAGATTGCCTTACAGCCCGGCCGGTTACATTATTGACGCAAAGCCGGCATTTTGTTCGTCCATCGGGCCATCCGATAGGTGTTTTCCAGTTGACGATATCCACATGGCCGTCAATGAAGACTACATTAGAATCCCCGCTTTCTTGTTTGTCAAAGGTAGTTTTGTGAAAACTTGCAAAACAATCCAAATAAGTCTGACTGCCTGTCGGCTCCCAGCTTGTGGGAGCTGTTCGGTCCGCAGCAGCACGATGGTGCTGCGGCCCCTCGCATAAAACATTGCCATTAAGTGTGTGCGAATAACGGCCCATGGGAAACAATGCGTCATAATCTTCTATATACATCTTGCCGGCAAGACCATACTGTTGGAGATCGTTGCGACAGATGACTTTCCACGCCGATTCCCTGGCTCTTCGGCGTGGCGGGACGACGATAGTGAGCAGCATTGCGATAATTGCAATCACAAGCAGCAGTTCAATCAGCGGCAATCCCTTTTTTGCTTTTTGATACATGCAGGTCTCTTATTTTAAAATCATTTTTCGACGCATGCTAATACATTTATTTTACAACATCATCAAATGAAAAGTCTGCACCAATATTTCCCATTGGCACATTTTAAACAAAATAATGATTTTAATGACCATCAGGACAAAAAATTTTTCAGGACAAGTTTCGTCTGCTACACACCAATTCCGCCTTTATCGTTCAATTTGTCAGCTTTCAGGAGCACTAAACACCTTTCTGACTATGGGTTGATTCTTTTTTTACTTGACCTGAAAGGCAGTTTATAATACCTAATAGACTATGGCAGATTTTTAACAGAAACAGGCATGAAAAAAGACGTAAAACCACAACCGGCCATTTTTTATGACGTAAATGGCACGCATAAAGCCGATACCTGCGAATCCCTGAAAGCGGCAAGCAGGCGAGGGGAACTTCATCTGGCGGGTCTTGCCCATGGGTGTTATCCCGGCATCAAAATGCCCGTCAAATTACTGTCGGAATTATGCGTCTATTGTGTCTGGGACGCCAATAAGGATCAATCCTGGGGGCTTGAGCAGCATCGTAATGAGGGGATAGAGCTGGGGTATTTGACCCGCGGCACCCTGGATTTCGTTGTCGATGGGATTCATCACAAACTCAAAGCGGGTGACCTGACGATTACCCGCCCCTGGCAGCCGCATCAGGTCGGCAATCCGCTGATTTCGGCCAGCCGGATGCACTGGCTGATTATCGACCTGGGGGTACGTCGTCCGAATGATGTCTGGAAGTGGCCAAACTGGATACACTTTGCCAAAAAAGATTTGAGCCGGCTGACCCAAATCCTCAGCCATAATGAACAGGTGGTCTGGCAGGGCAACAAATCCATCG
>DLFY01000305.1:6041-6208 GCA_002482415.1 Phycisphaerales bacterium UBA7708 | reverse complement strand
CCGAGAATAGCCTGCTGGGCCTGGGCGGATTCAAATTCAAGACTGGGAATATAGCTGATCTTGCGGGACAGGATTTCAGCGGCCCAGCATCGGGTAATTCCCCGATGTATCGCCACCCGCGTCCGATTGAACCGGGCGGCCAGCTCGCTGATTTTCTGCCCCTGTCG
>DLFY01000305.1:3726-6030 GCA_002482415.1 Phycisphaerales bacterium UBA7708 | reverse complement strand
AACCATTTCTTTATTGTCGAACCTGCCGCGAGAGGCTATCGGAAGCTGTTCTTTGGGGTGTCGTTTTTCATACCCCGCAAGGACGTACCGTATGGTTTCTCTGGCCCGCCCCGTCTGATAGACAAGCTGGGCAATAAGCTGATTTCGTGTCTTGTCTGGATTCTGCTCGGCCAGGATGCGGAAGGCCTCAATGATGCCCTTTTTCTCGGTCGATGACAGCAGGCGAAAGTCTTTGGCCTGTTTAATCAGTTGGGCATTGGCCGCCTGAAACTGTTCGACCATCGAGGCTGAAAAGCCCAGACGTTTTTTGCCATCCGCAAAGACATACATGCGTCCCACCAGGCCCCTCTGCTGCCAGCGGCGTATGGTTTTGGTTGAAACCGAACATTGTTCTGCAAGCTGCTGAATGGTGTAAATGGTCTCAGACTGCTGCTGGACAGGGATTGCAATGGAGGCCGTCTTCATGGTCAGCCAGATTCGCAGGTCATCCAGGATTTGCCGGCCGGGGATGGTCTGGCCAAAATCATCGGTGCGCGGACGTACGCCGGACAGACGAAAGGCGACAAAATCATACGGGTATTCCCGATCCGGGTCGATGACCATCATCAATGACTCAGCCGCATCGAGCACCTTCTGTTCCTGCTCTTTGGATACAAAGCGAAGCTGGTCAAAGAATTCACGTAAAAGCGGATTGGATAACTGAATTTTCATACCTCTTTCATTATCGGCAAAACGGGCGGTAATTTCAATCCTGCAACTCTAAAAAAGGCTTGTTTTCTCCGGAATTTCGCGGTGCGGGGCGAGTTTTCACGCTGTTCGCACCCTGTAGCGTTTGGATTAGGTGCAAAACTCACAGGCTTTTTCGAGCAAAAAAGCGGAATTCGGCCAGAAAACAATATATAGTATGTTTGCCTATTTTTTCCAATTCCACATTTTAGCTTCCAAGCGAAGTAAATATAGAGCAATAAAAATTTAATTTATAGGAATGAATCCTCATAATCTTTTCAAATACATCATAATGGCATACTATGTAATGACTTATGGAAATACCAAAAATTCATCACAGAATTAAAGTTTCATTCCACCAAAGGTCGATACCAGTACTGTGAACGCTGTTTCGGGAAATACGGAGTCAAAACTAACACTACAATATATAGTGGGTCGATGTTTTCAGTTATTCCGATAAAAAGGCCCATAGTAAAAAGTTCTTATCAAAGCTCAATAAAAACGCCGAAATTGATATAGATAAAACCTCTTAGGGAATAATGAGGATACATCCACGAGAAGCAATGGCCGGTTGTTCCGGCATTGCCGGATACAGTGCCAGGAAGGATTCCTGTTCTGTGATCCGAAACAGACAAGGTTAAAGGTATGAACCAAAACTCAAACGACAACCAAATTCAGAACCGTTTCATGAACGACCCGCACGACGAAGGCCGATTCGAGCTGCCGAATCCGATGCAGGATTTCTTCGCGGACAAGATTATGGATAATATCCATAATACCCCGCTTGGAAAGCTGCTTGGGATCATTGCTGCACTGCCTGAAATCCGTCAGGAAAAGGTGGAACAGGGCAGACGGATTTGCCGCCGGAAAGATGCCGAACTGGACGACCAGTTGGATGCCGCGATGGATCGTGTTCTGGAAGAACTGCTGCACGAAAGCTAAACTGTCGTCTCAGCGTGTCGCTGAACGTGACTCCTAAAAAGCTCCTAATGGAGCTTTTTTTTATGCTTATAAGGAAAAATACCTATTGTTGAGTCAGCCTTTTTCCTATCAAAATAATCCCTGATTAGAATAGACTCTTCTTGTCCCCATTATAATCCCCCCGGATGTCTTGCAGATCATGGCAGCCTAATCGTCGGGCGTGTCCATTTCGACGGGCTTATAACCCGGCAGTTTGGACTTTTCGACTTCTTCATGGAAGGCCTTAACGATCGTCTCCTGGATTTTCTTGCGGCAGCCGGCGTTGATGGGATGAGCAATATCGGCATGCAGCTTCATGCGTCCATCCATATCCTGCCTGGCCCGATTTTCCGGGAGTTTCCCGCCGCAGTGGTTGCAGAACTTGGCCCGGAGATGATTTTTACCGCCGCATTTGCTGCAATGATCGCTCATTTTGCGTGACGGCATGGCCACAAAAAGTCCCCCGGCGCCCTCGATGATCTTGATGTCGCGGACAACAAATTCGTTGTCCAGCGTCATCGAGCAGAAGGCTTTTAGCCGGTCATCCTGATTGGCTACGAGCTTGACTCTGACTTCGCTGATTTCCATTGTCTGCCTCTCGTAAAACTTACCATCTAT
>DLFY01000305.1:0-3720 GCA_002482415.1 Phycisphaerales bacterium UBA7708 | reverse complement strand
TCCTGCTTACGCAGTTGAAATTGGTTTTCAGAGTATCGCAGCAACGCTGGATGATAGAGCTGTCCTGGGCTTCAAGCAAGCAATACATCGCACTTCCGCTGCCGCTGAGACAAACTTTTCTACCGGTGAGCCTTTCGGCTTGTTCATGGATGGCCGCAAGGTCCGGGTGTAATCGGAAACAGCTTTCCTGGAGCATATTTGCGCACATTTTTACTGCAAAATCAACTCTATTTTTATCAAGATATTCATTTATTTGGCTTGCCCAGAGGGAATACCGCTGGGAATCATGGCTATAATTTCCGTAAACCTTTTTAGTAGATGTATTTACATTTGGGATAATCAAAAGTGCCTCAAACGGATAATCGACAGAGATAGGCGAGATTTTTTCGCCCCGGCCGGTACAAAAAGCCAATGGACCTTCGAGGAAAAAATTCACATCGCTGCCCAGCGAGGCGGCCATAGCGTGGATATCCGCATGGGAAACCTCCAGTTGGGCAAAACNNTGAGGCCCAGCAGGGTCGCTGCGGCGTCGGAGCTGCCGCTGCCCAGGCCTGTGCCGGCGGGGATATTTTTGGTCAGGGTAATTTTGACGGACAGGTCTTTTTGGGCCTTGTCCAGCAGAAGACGAGCGGCACGCCAGACCAGGTTATCGGGGCCGTCGGGTGCCCAGAATGGGCCTGTGCAGACCAGTTCGATGCCGGGGGCGGTGCCCCACTGGAAATCAAGCTGGTCGCAATAGTCAATTTTGGCCATGACCGATTCGAGTTCGTGGTAGCCGTCGGGGCGTTTGCCGGCAATCAGCAGGGTCAGGTTGATTTTGGCAGGGGCCAGCACGGTCAGGCCATTGGCAGTCTGGTGAAATTGTTCCATATATTCTTTCCTGTATCTGTATTCTGTCAATTGACTTATGTAGTCATACTATATATGATTCAAGACAAAAGAAAAAGCATTTTCAGGAGACTGCATGGAATCGACACAAACACAGCCGGTGGCCTGGTGGCACTGGCATCGGCGGCTATATAACTGGGTGGTCCATTTTGCCAATACGCCGCATGGCGAACGGGCGTTGTTTTTGCTCAGCTTAGCTGAGTCCAGCTTCTTTCCGGTGCCGCCGGATGTGCTGCTGATGCCGCTGGCACTGGGGGCACCGAAGAAATGGTTCCGGTTTGCATTGACCTGTTCGATTGCCTCGGTATTCGGGGGGATTCTGGGATATTGCATCGGGATGTTCCTCTGGCAGCAGATTGGAACATGGGTACTTGCCCATCTGGGAGGTATTGGCATGACACAGGCTAATTTCGACCTGTTCCAGAAGTGGTATGATGATTATGATTTCTGGATTGTGTTTACCTGCGGCTTTACTCCCCTGCCCTATAAGGTGTGTACGATTACGGCGGGGATTGCCAAAATCAACTTTTTAGGCTTTGTGATTGCCTCGGTGATGAGCCGGTCGGCGCGATTTTTCCTTGTGGCGGGTCTGTTCGGCTGGAAAGGCGAAAAGATGCGGCCGTTTATTGAAAAGTATTTCAATTGGCTGAGCCTGGCGTTTATGATTCTGCTGATTGGCGGATTTATGGCGATCAAGTGGATAAAGCATTAGAAAGTTCATAGTTCGTAGTTCGGAGTTCGGAGTTCGGAGAATATAAAGAGGTTTTTATGAATGAAGAACAGAAACAGGTTTTGCTGTGGACGGCCAGGCAGACGGTGGAGGCGGTGGTCAATCACCGGCCTGCCCCCCTGCCGGAAAAGACCAGCGACCCGGCCCTGCTGGCTCACCAGGGATGTTTTGTGACGCTTAAAAACGGCGACGACCTGCGGGGATGCATCGGTAACTTTGAAGGCGATAAGCCGCTGATTGAGATGGTGCGGGAAATGGCCGAGTCGTCGGCGCGGCGCGATCCGCGATTTCGGCACAATCCCATCCGCCCGGCAGAACTGCCGCGGCTGGATATCGAGATATCAGTGCTGTCGCCGATGGTCAAAACCAGTGACCCTCTGAGCCTGGAACTGGGCAAACACGGAATTTTTATTTCGAGCGGATACAACAGCGGATGTTTCCTGCCGCAGGTGGCAACCGAGACTGGCTGGACGAAGGAGGAGTTTCTGGGCTACTGCTGTGCACATAAAGCGGGACTGGACTGGGACGCGTGGAACCAGCCGGGTGTGGAGGTGTATCTGTTTACGGCGGAGGTCTTCGGGGCAATGTGGGGAGAGATTTCTGATCGGAATGTTATTTGAATTAACACAGGAAGGAGTCTGTTATGGATGATAGAACCAAACCGCCCCTGTGCAAAAGTGCGATTGCTGCATGGGTGCTGTTTTGTGTGTCTTTTGTCAACATTGTGACAGATATTTGTCAGGCCAGGGTCAAATATTATGAAACCTTGTATCCACAAGATGGATGGACCGTATCGATTATTTTTAGTTTTATCTCCAACGATATTTTGGCTGAATATACCGGCAAAGAGGTTTCTGAATCATGGAATTACCCACAGATTATTTATATTCGTGATGATGGCAGTATTTCTTTAGATATGGCTCATCCTTTTATATCAAAACAATCTTTCTTCCAACCAAGTGTTGACGGATTCTCCACTGTTGGTTTTATTACTGCCGTCGACCAGTCTTCAATTTGCGGTTATGCCATTGATGCACTTTGTTCCATGATTGATTGTACTTCAACCTTTACGGATAACGATTGCAATGATTTATCAGTATTTGATAAAAAGGGATATGAACTCTCCATCCATCTTGCCGCTTATGGCATTAAAATCGAAGGTGACTGTTATATCGATAAAGGACAGCCTCTGCCTGATGGTATAAAGAAGATTTTTTCCATTTTAAGGAGAACACTTCCTCCATCGTATGAAGATTATTTCAATTATCTTAATATTCCTGTTATGAGCCCACTGACAGAAAAAGAACGTAAAGAAATCAAGAAGTGTCTTTTACATAACCGATGGATGGAGGCCGGGGACGTTCCGATTATTTATGGTCTTCTTATCAGTGAAGAGGATTATGCAAAAGCAGAAGCTTTGCAATTTCCGAATGACAACTCCATGATTTGCGGCGGTTGCGTGAAAGGGAATAAAACGCATGATTTGGTTTTATATTGTCCGGATTGCCGACAGGCCAAGGCTCAATGGTTAAAGGAGAATAATCGGAAGGAAGAAATAATGCCGCAAGAAGGAGGTTTATGAGAATGGATACACTGCTGCCATTAAAATCCCGTCGCTTGCGCTACGGGATTCTGTTTTTAAACTATAAACCTTTGATGAGAGGAACTTGATATGAAAAATCGGATGTACTTATCGATGCTATTATGCGTACTGGCGGGAATGTCCGCGGCGGGGGTTGTGCCGGGACGGCTGCGATGTGAATTGCGGGACAATCCGCTGGGGATAAACACTGCCAAACCGCGGTTGACGTGGGAGATGACTTCCGAGCAGCGCGGGCAGGTTCAGACGGCATGGCAGGTGCTCGCGGCGGCCAGTGCCGAGGCACTTGGTCAGGATAAAGGTGACCTGTGGGATTCGGGCAAACGCCAGGGCAGTCAGGCGGCGGGGATTGTCTATGACGGCAAGGCCCCTGCGTTGGGTCAGCGGTGCTACTGGAAGGTTCGCATCTGGGACCGGGACGGCAAGGCGTCGGACTGGAGCGAGGCGGCCTGGTGGGAGATGGGACCCCGCAGCGAGAATGACTGGCAGGCCAAGTGGATTA
>DLFY01000038.1:13185-18478 GCA_002482415.1 Phycisphaerales bacterium UBA7708 | reverse complement strand
GCGTACAGCTCGTGAATCATCTTCTCGGCGACAGGCAGTTCCTTATCGAAAAGCAGTGTATTCAGTGCGGCATAGATTTTGACATAATACGGATGGGCATATTCCACAACCTTTCGGATATCGTCGATCGTGTTACCTGCATCCTGGCGGGCGCTGAATTGCGGGGCACCGATATAAACCGCATCGGCCCCGCACTGAATTGCGGCTTTGGCCGCTGCGATGTCTCTGGCCGGGGCGAGAAGCTCAATTTTCGGCGTTTTTATGATGTTATCCATAAACCTCTTTTATCTGGTATAGTTTAACCATTAAAAAACAACACTTAGAATTTCTCTTATCGTACAAAAACCCAGCCCCAAAAGCCACGGCCTAATTCATAAGAAGAATTAATTTAAATTATAACCCGATAAATTTTTTGAATTCAGTGGTATTATGGCTATAATCACACACTTTTGAAGACCTTCGATACGAGGAACAGACTGTGTACAAGATTACCAATAAAAAGCAGTTATCGGAAAACGTATTCCTGATGGATGTGCAGGCCCCCCTGGTGGCCAGCGCCCGCAAGGCAGGCCAGTTCGTAATCGTTTCGCCCAGCACAGACACCGGCGAGCGAATCCCCCTGACCATCGCCGGCGCGGATAAAGCCGCAGGAACCATCCGCCTGATTTTCCAGCGCGTAGGCAAGGCAACCGCCCAGATGGCCGACTTGCAGGTCGGACAAGCGCTGGGTTATGTGGCCGGGCCGCTGGGCAAGCCTACCCATATCGAAAAACTGGGCACCGTCGTCTGTATCGGTGGCGGCATCGGCAACGCCCCCCTGCTGCCGATTGCCACGGCCATGAAAGAGGCCGGCAACCGCATCATCAGCATTATCGGGTCCAGGAATAAGGAACTGCTGATTCTCGAGGATGAATTCAAGGCCATCAGCGATGAAATCATCGTCGTCACCGACGACGGCTCCTATGGCCGCAAGGCGCTGGTCACTCAGCCGCTCGAAGAAATCTGCCAGCGACAGCCCAAGCCCGATTTAGCCGTCGCCATCGGACCGGCTATCATGATGAAATTCTGCTGCGACATGACCAGAAAATACAGCGTCCCCACCCAGGTTTCACTGAATACCATCATGGTGGACGGCACGGGCATGTGCGGCGGCTGCCGTGTCGAAGTCGGGGGCAAGACCCAATTCGTCTGCGTCGATGGCCCGGAATTCGACGGCCACCAGGTCAATTTCGAGCAGATGATGAAACGTCAGGGTGCCTATAAAGAACTCGAAAAGAAGGCCATGGAACAATACCAGGAACACCGCTGTAAAATCGGTCTGAAATAATACTTTCTGGCAAAAATAACCGGATTGAGGATTAAAGTGGACATCAAAAAACTGCTCAACGAGATACTGGAAAAAAAGGCCAAAGGTGAACTGAAGGCCAAGGACCGATACACCATTCCCATGCAGGAAATGCCGGCTCAGGATCCCAACGCCCGCAGAAGCAACGTCAAGGAAGTGGCAACCGGCTACACCGCCGAACAGGCCCGCCTCGAAGCCCTGCGCTGCCTGCAATGCCCCACCGCTCCCTGTGTGGAAGGCTGCCCGGTACGCATCGACATCAAAGGCTTCGTTGCCGCTATTGCCGATGGGGATACGGATAAGGCCCTTGAAATCATCAAACGGAATTCGCTTTTACCCGCCGTCTGCGGCCGGGTCTGCCCGCAGGAAGTCCAGTGCCAGGAAAAATGCACCGTCGGCAAAAAATTCAAGGATGTCGGCCAGAGCGTCTCCATCGGCAGACTCGAACGTTATGTCGCCGATCTCAATAAAGCCGGCGGCGTCCCCGCCGTCGCCCCCGCCACAGGCAAAAAAGTCGCCGTAATCGGCTCCGGTCCCGGCGGCATTGTCGTCGCAGCAGATGCCCGTCGTGCCGGCCACGATGTCACCATCTTTGAAGCCTTCCACAAACCCGGCGGCGTCATGGTGTATGGCATCCCCGAATTTCGTCTGCCCAAAGCCATCGTTCAGGAAGAACTCCAGACGCTCGAAAAAATGGGCGTCAAAATCGCCTGCAACTTCATCGTCGGCAGAACCCGCACCATCGAACAGCTCATGAAAGAAGACGGCTTTGATGCAGTCTATATCGGCGTCGGTGCCGGCCTGCCCAAATTCATGAACATCCCCGGCGAACACCTCGTCGGTGTCTATAGCGCCAACGAATACCTCACCCGCGCCAACCTGATGAAGGCCTACGCCTTCGGCAAAGGTGCCGATACCCCGATTGCCGTCAGCAAAAAAGTCGCCGTGCTCGGCGGTGGTAATGTCGCCATGGATGCCGCCCGCGTCGCGGTGCGTCTGGGTGCCGAAAAAGTCTATCTGGTCTATCGTCGCAGCGAAGTCGAAATGCCCGCCCGTATCGAAGAAGTCCACCACGCCAAGGAAGAAGGCGTCATCTTCTGCACCCTGCAGAATCCCAAGCAGATTCTCGGCGACGACAAAGGCAATGTCAAGGGCATGGAAGTCCTTCGCTATGAACTCGGCGCCCCCGATGACTCAGGCCGTCGTCGCCCCGTCGAAATCCCCGGCAGCGAATTTGTGCTGGATGTGGATACCGTCATCGTCGCCATCGGCAACGGCGCCAATCCCCTGCTCCAGCAGACCACCCCCGGCCTGCAATTCAACAAATGGGGCAATATCGTCGTCGATGACAACTGCAAGACCAGCCTCGAAGGCGTCTATGCCGGAGGCGATATCGTACTCGGCGCCGCAACCGTCATTCTGGCCATGGGCCAGGGCCGCATCGCCGCCGCAGCCATTAACGAATATCTGAAAACAAAATAACTGATAACTCTGAGAACGGCCCACTCTTTGGATATTCATAATCAGAAATAACATAAAAAATTGACGCAAAAAGATTGAATTTTTCTTGAACCAAATCCTTTTTTTTGCGATACTATTAATACATCCCTGATGCGATTTGGCATCAGGCCCCGGCTGTCCTCGGACAAGCCGGTTTTTTTTATATCAAGACAAAAAGGAGAATAAATGAGTCGGGTTTGTCTTTATGTAGATGGATTTAATGTTTACCACGCACTCGATGTAAAATATCCACATCTAAAATGGCTTAATTACTGGAAATTGGCAGAAGCCGTTCTACAGACAAAAGACCGTCTCGTTGGGGTTTGCTATTTTTCTTCATTTGTCACATGGAAACCGGAAGCTGTTATGCGGCACAAACTCTATATCAAGGCACTTCAGTCGGTTGGTGTAACTTTTGTCCGAGGACCGTTTAAAACCCGCGACTCTTTTTGTCATCTCTGCCGTAAATCGTATAAGACTCACGAAGAAAAGCAAACAGATGTCAATATTGCCGTAACATTGCTGGCCGATGCGGTGGAGAATCGTTTTGACAAAGCAATCTTGGCCACAGCCGACAGCGACTTATTGCCGGTGATCATTACACTCCGTCGCCTTTGTCCAGACAAAAGAATCGGTATAATGTTTCCTATTGGACGCAACAGCTTTGATCTGCGTCAGAATGCTGATTTTATATTACGCATGCCGCAATCACTTCTGGAACAATGCCAATTTTCTGATACGCTCGTCATTGGAAAAGAAACACTTGCTCGTCCTCAAAACTGGAAATGACACGATTATAATAATCTTACTTGAAAGTTTTCGTTTCGTCGCGGCTAAGTACAGTGACATCAACCACGTGTTTTTATTGCTTGCTAATTTATTTGACTTCAGAAGCATACAACAGGAACATTTATCATTTGTGTGTTTTTTAAACTCACAATAGATAACTGTTCTTGCTTATTCCTCCGATATTATTCTGAATAATAGCAGTTAAAGACTATACTGATTGGTATATCTTCAAGTATGGACTTAATTGACCGTGATCACATAATGGCTCTGGTTCTGTTTGCAGACGCCGACTTCAATGCCGTCCTCATTTGTATAACCATAATAGGAATCAAACAACAGCCAGACGTCGTGTTCGCCCGCCGACAAGGTTACAGGGGAGACAAGTCCGGTTGGGGTTTTGTCCTCAAATCCCCAATAATCGACATACACAATTCCCATCCCAATCGATTGAATCGCCGGGTCGGTACAGGCCTGCCAGGTAAATGTCACCGGCGAATTGACCGTGTCGCCATTATTAAAGCTGGTAAACGTCGGAATCTGCGTCGGTGTCGCAATAGGCTCCAGGGTATCGGGAATACCAAACCAGACCGCAGACTGCTGCATCCCGCCATCAATATAATGAACGGTAAAAGTATATAACCCGTCCCCATAAGCCGACAGTGAGCTTTCATTGAAAAATTTGTACTCGTATTCCCACAACAGCCAATCCGGTGTAATGGTGTTTTTCCCATAGGAAAACAATCCATCCGGATGCGATTCTCTCCATGTGTAATTAGTCGCCGGGATGCTGTATGTATTGCCCGCCGGCGTGGTGAATTCAACCGCCGTCACCGTCGCATCAGTACTGACCTGAATGGAAATATCATACGTCATGCCCTTGCTGTAATACTTCTGAATATGAGAATCGCCGTAATCCCGCTGAGCAATAATGGTAAACTCTTTAATATGGCCGGCAACTGCTTCTTCGCTGAGGTTATCCGTCGCCACATCCTCCAGCTCGCCCATATCAATCAATCCCGAGGCATCCATATCCACCCCGCCGCACCATTGATTGGTGATATTACAGACTTCCAGCCACCACTGCGACAGTAACGCCAAATCCTGCAAATCCACTTTGCAGTCGCCGTTGAGGTCGCCCCGCGGACAAATCCGGTCAATCACATAATCAGCCGATTGCGAACAGGCCAACGCCCCATCCACCCAGGCCGCAGCGCGCAGTGTCAGCGATTTGCTGATCAGAATACTTGTCCCGGATGCAATCACAGGATCGTTTTCCGTGGGAACCGCCCCATTGGTGGTATAGTGAATTATCGCCCCCGGCGCTGAACAGGTTACTGTCACCGTCTGCCTGACAGGATACGTACCTCCATCCGGAGCAAACGTGATATACTTTTCCCAGCCCAGTCTTGGATAACTGCCCGCGGGCATCAGCCAGTCCGCCGCATCGCCGTCGGCAGCGGTAAAATCCCACCCGGCATTGGTAAATGTGGCAAGCGTTTTCATCTGAACCGTCGTCTTGCCAAAAACACCCGCAGGATCCGGAGCGGTATCCCCTACCCCGTCGCTTGTTCCGCTGGCTTGCTCATCCCAGAAACAAGAGATAGTCATAGAATTGACGCCATAATTGATTCCTCCCACCAGCCCGCCAAGATAACCCAG
>DLFY01000038.1:7478-13180 GCA_002482415.1 Phycisphaerales bacterium UBA7708 | reverse complement strand
CGTTGCGTAGCAGGAATCAATCGTTCCCCAGTTTTGGCCCACCAATCCGCCGACATAATAATAATTCCCGGCCACAGCCCCTGTCGCATAGCAGCAGGTAATTACGCTGTCATTTTCCCCTGCCAACCCACCGACAAAAGTACCGTTTCCGAATGTATCCCCCGCAGCATAGCAGGATTGAACAGTGCCGTCGTAATTATACCCAACCAGCCCGCCGACATGAGAACTTAATCCACTTACAGAACACGCTGCATAACAGGAATGGATGGTACCGAAAAAATTCAATCCGACCAGTCCGCCGATAAAGCCCATTCCGCTGACAGAACCTGTCACGGAACAGGATTGGATGGCGCCGTCATAATGATGTGCAGCCACACCACCGACATAATACCCTCCATGAACAGTAACATTATCCAGACGCAGATTCTTAATCTGCCCGCCGGAGGAGATTTGTCCAAATAATCCAATAAAGCCGTCGTCTGAGACAATGGTCAAATGATCAATACTATGCCCGGCTCCGTCAAAGACCCCTGTAAAGGGCTGCCCCTGATAGCCATCCGTCACATCGCTATCGGGCGCAATCAACGCACGGCTAAACGTCATGCCCGACAAATCCAAATCTGCAGTCAGCACAAAACACGTGCCCGCCCAATCCGCAGGTGTCGCCATCAATTCCTGCAAATCACCGACAGAACTAATCCGATACGACGTTGCTTCTGAAAGACCATCCCCGCCCCCATAGGTTCCGGCAAACAAAGGGAATGACAATACGCATACCATCAGCGATAGGACACTATATACTGCTCCAGCCGTTTTCATACCCTCTCCTCTAATCAAAGTAAACAGAACGTTTACGATACATACTTTGGATAATTATAGCATATTACACCCTGCTATGTCAAGAATAAAGCACCTGTGTCTGACGGTGTGAAATTCCATGCCCGGCCTCCTCAAGCCAATAAAAAAGCCCGGAGGACATCCGGGCCTTTTACTTATCGTTACCTTAGGATGGGCGGAAATACGGCTTATTTGCCCAGCATCGTATTGAGCAGGGCATCGTACCCAATCAGGTAGAAGAAACGTTTCTGGTTGAACACCGGGGCGGATAACTCTTTAGCCCGCTGAAGTGTGGCATTATAGGTATCCTTGGCGGTCAGGGATGCTTCGTATTTTTCCATCAGACCGGGATCAAGATCGGCTTCGGCCTGATCCGGACGTGCCAGGGGCATGGGTTCAAGCCCGACAATCACAAAATCTGTCTCAATCGTCACGTCGTTTTCCACTACGCCGCCCCACCGCTCAATCATCTCACGAATCCGCTGGCTGCCGTCTGCATCCACCCTNNGCCGTCACCATCAAAATCAAAGTCCCCAAGAATCACAAACTTGTTGCTGCTCTTGGAATCCCAGATCAGATTGGCCACAAGGTCTTCCTTGACGATCGGATTCTTCTTATTGCCGCGGACAATCCGGGCCACAGAAACCTTCGGCTCCACCTGGAAGACCTCGATCTCCGCCTTGCCCTCGCCACTTTCCGGTATCGGGGCATTGCGATCAAACACCGCAAATGTCAAACCGCGATAGACATGGTCATCCGATCCCGCATCCAGAAATACCATATTGTTCTGCAAATCCACCCGCAGAATTCCGGCATCCGGCTGATAGGCCGCAACCTCCTTATCCGGCCGCGGACGAATCGCCTCCAGCCGAGACAAGGCTTCCCGCAGNNAGCTTCGTCTCCGTATCGGTCAGCTCCATCTGCTTCTGCTTGAGCTTGTTCTGTTCTTCTTCCAGCCGTTTGTTGACCGCCTGAATCTGTTCATCGGCGGAACGCGTCATCTGCTTTTGCAGTTCATCATACTTGGCCTGGATATCGTTGGCATTCTGCTGATAGCTCTGAACCTGGGCAACAAGCTGCTGTTCCTTGAAGGTCGCTTCCTGCTTGTCGGCATTGAATTGCTCCTGAAGCTGCTGGTATTGTGCATTCAGGTCATTGAGCTTGGTCTGTGCGTCATCGGCCCGGGTCTTCAAATCCGTAGCCAGTTTGATCAGGGCAAACCCCTCCGGACCGATCGCGGGACTAACCGACTGCCCCAGCAGTTCCGTCATCTTGTTGATCTGCATGGTGATATCATTGAGCTTGGCATCAGCGGACAAATCCGCGGCAGGCGCCACACCGGTAATAATTGAATACAGCTTGTCAAACCGATCGCTCATCGTGCCCAGGTAGGATTTCCCCTCATCTACTTTTCCCACGATTTTACCCAGGTCCCTCTGTTCCTGTGTAGAGGCAACCTTCTGCAGATCCGACTTGCTCGAATCCAACTGGGTTCGGTATTCCTCACTCTTGACATAAAATATCACCGCACAGACCACCCCGACGACAAACAGGGCCACAAACGTGATGAGAGCGTAGAGCATCGCATTGCTCTGAGTCCTGGCTTGAGCCATAAGATAACTCCTTGAAATATCAATAATTCCATATTATGCAACAGAACAGCCACAAGAGCAGTTAGTATCCAGAACAAATCCCCTTTCGTCAAGAAAAAACACCCCGTAAAGCCTTATGCCAACATAAAAAACGTCAAAATTCACCCGAAAAAACAGAAATCATTTCAATTTGTCGAAAATATCAAAAAAGATTGCCGTTTAATCCTCTCCGGATATAATCAGCAATTAAAAGATAGGCCCTGGACAAAAGCAATGGCTTTTGAGTCCGGCGAAAATACAAGTTATGACATTTTAAGTTTTTGTCGACATGGAATTCCCTGAACAAATCGGAAAATGGCTCATTGTCACAGGCCTGTTTCTGTGCGGTGCAGGTCTGCTGGTGATACTGCTGGCAAAATTGGGTTTGTTTCGTCTGCCCGGCGACATCGACCTGATGGGCAAAAATTGGCGAGTCTTTGTCCCGATTACAAGCTGCCTTATCCTCTCGGCCGCTCTGACGTTATTAATGTGGATTGTAAACTATTTAAAGAAATGATTTTATGAAACGAACACAGAAAAAGCAAACGCCTCCGCCGCCAGGCATGATTCGGCTGCAAAAAATACTCGCCGAAGCCGGTATCGATTCCCGCAGGCGCTGCGAAGAGATGATCCTCGAAGGTGCCGTCTCCGTCAACGGACGGGTCATCGATGCCCTGCCCGCCTTTGCCAATCCGGAAACCGACGACATTCGGGTCAATGGACGCAGACTTAATAAACCTCAAAAGGTCTATTTCCTGCTGAACAAACCCAAGAATGTCATCTGCACCAACTTCGACCCGCAGGGAAGAAGAAAGGCGATTGACTATGTCGATTGTCAGGATCGCATCTTTTGTGTCGGACGACTCGACAACGACACCACCGGTGCCATTCTGCTGACCAACGATTCCATTCTCGCCAATCGGCTGACCCACCCCAAATACGAACTGCCTAAAACCTACCAGGTCACAATCAAGGGGCGTATGGAAGGCGAACCCATCGAAAAACTCAAAAAAGGCGTCTGGCTGTCCGAAGGCAAAACAACCAAAACCAGCGTCAAAGTCCTCAAGCGAAACAACCTTGAAACCATCCTCGAAGTCACCATAAGCCAGAGTCTCAATCGGCAAATCAGCCGGATGCTGGCCAAGGTGGGCTTCAAGGTTAAAACACTCAAGAGAACCCATATCGGAAATATTCAGATGAAAAGCCTGCCGCCGGGAGGTTACCGTCCGCTGACCATGTCCGAGGTTCGCTATCTTTACAAAGCCACCGAGCTTGACAACAAGTCCTCTGTGCATGATTCCGACCGGGATTCCCGAACAGGTAATGTTTAAGGAGGTCGATTTATGGCAAAAGTACTGGTGCCCATCGCAGACGGAATTGAAGAACTGGAATCAGTCACTATTATTGATGTGCTTCGCCGGGCCGGTGCCCAGGTTACGGTTGCATCCGTATCCACCGCCCTTCAGGTCACTGCCTCACGCAAGACCAAATTAGTCGCCGATGCCATGATTCAGGATTGTGCCGGGATGACCTTTGACGCCATCATCCTGCCCGGGGGGATGCCCGGCGCCGAACATCTCCGCGACAGCGCCCCCCTGATTGAATTGCTCAAGCAGCAGGTCCTGGCCGGCAGACTCTACGGGGCGATTTGTGCCTCCCCGGCCGTCGTACTGGCCCGCCACGGATTCCTCAAAGGCCGCAAGGCAACCTGCTATCCATCCATGGAAACACAACTGCCCGATGCATCCGCTGCGGCAAAACGTGTTGTCATAGACCATCACTGTATTACCAGCCAGGGCCCCGGCACTGCGATGGATTTTGCACTGGCTGTGGTCGAGGCCTTATTCGGCGCAGAACGCCGCAGGCAGGTCGCCGAGCCGATGCTCGTTGTTTAACATCTACCCCGATGGCCGATTAATCCCAAAGCAGTACTGTCAATTACCAGCCCGGTGTTGGGGTCTGGGCCGTCCAGACGGTGGAATCATCCGTATAATTGCTGCCGGTCTGAGTCGGACGAATGTGGGTCAGGCTCTTGCCCATACCGTCGGCCTCCACAGGCCAGTTGCCTTTATTGTTATAGCTGACTCGATCCAGGCGGATATAATATCGGTCTTCGCCGAATTCCTTATCACCCGGCATCGAAATCTGCACAGCCTCGCCTTCATTGGCAAGCCGTCCGCTTTGCCATTCCAAAATCAGCGTACCCGCCGGCACTCCGGTGTAACGGGCATTGAAGGCTTCTATGTTACCGACCAGCAAAAATCGCTGTCCCGGCTGAATCACAAGGTCGCCGGGGAATTTGTAATCAATCCCGTCGGTAATCGCCCAGGGCACCCATTCTTCAAATGAGGATTCCGGGGAGATATACGTACTGACTAAGCCGGCCGTCCGAACCGCTGCATTGCTGATATTCATCAGCTCAAGATATTCGCAATCCTGATCCCCGACATTGGGTCCCGGATTATACATAATCTCGGTCAGGATAATCGGCCCCACTTTCGGATAGGCATTGGGGGCGTTGGGTGTGTTTTGGCTCATGGCCACAAAATCCGTACCGCCCAGTGTTTTGACAAATTGTCCAAACGCAACCCCGGACTCAGCGGCCCCGAATTCCCGCTTCGTGAAGAAGCCGGTCAGGGCTTCCCCACTGCCGGATTGCAGATACACCGTCTCACCGCCTTCACTCAGGGCAAATGGAATCCGGCAGCCCAAATCCGAAAGATTATTGAACTGGTTTTCACTAATCACATAATAAGGATTCTGCGGCGTCAGAATTACACCCGCCGGAATGCGATATTTTTTCCTGTTTTCATCGGAACTGAAACTGTCGGAAATATACCAGCCGCCGATATTGATGCTCTGGCCGGTCGTATTATACAGTTCAATCCAGTCCGGCTGTGCCGAATGAGAATGCGACAACAGTTCATGGATAACCACCGCACCCGGCAGCGAAAGCTGTTCCAGAGTGGTTTCGTCCCGCCCCGGCGTTCCTCCGCGGATTGCACTGGGCCGCCATAACACCTTATCGCTCCAGGGAATATCCCCGGCAAGCAGGGCGATTTCCTGAGCATTCAGTGCCCGGCCATAGATACGTACATCATCCAATGTACCTTTAAAATAGTTCTGCAGGCTGGATCCCAACAGAACTGCCAGGTAAACATCCTGGGAATCCGAGGTACTGATATCCTGGGGATTACTGACGGTTGTATTAATTTCCAATACGCCATCCACATA
>DLFY01000038.1:0-7447 GCA_002482415.1 Phycisphaerales bacterium UBA7708 | reverse complement strand
CATTTTCCATCCGCCACCAGCTTGCTGCCCATAATAAAACCGTTCCAGACACCTACCGCTAATTGACCTGTTGATTGCACGCGGAACATCCATTTCTGTCCCGGCTGGCCGGCCCCCCATGAAACAATCACTTGTTCTGCATCTACAGGCGGGGTTCGGATCCAGGCCGAACAGGTCCGCGAGGTCCCGCCAGAAATACCCTTATATCCCGCCGCGACGGCATAATCATCCACACCATCAAAAACGAGGGCTTGATTCTCACGACCAAGCCGGCGTGTCGTGTCGGCCATATTGGTAATGGTCGCAGGATGGAGTCCCACAGTATCCCATGCCGTGGTGCCCGACGTTTCATTGAAAGTCCATCGGGCATCCAGATTCGCATCGGAGACTGCCGTCTTGTCATACGCCGGATTCACCGCCGTCAGCGAAAAACCATCGCCGTCGGTAATCTCATACCAGCTATTGTTGTACTCAATTTCCTGAATCGTCTGACCGGCAATATCGCAAAGCTGCAGTGTTTCACCCGCATTGTCCAGTGCCCCCGCATACTGACCGACAACCGGCAGGCCGGTTCCATACCGGGCTTCAAAGATGGGCTGGTTTCGCACCAGAATCAGCCTCTGGCTCGGATTCAAAACCGTATCGCCGAACGTAAAGTCAATTCCTTTGGCAAAAGTCACCTGATTCAAATTGATCGCCGCAGTTCCCGTATTGACCAGCTCAATGAATTCCTCGTTGGGATCTCCGCCGGGATTATACATCAATTCCGAGATACGCAGGTTATCGTTAATCGCTCCAACGCCAATCACCGCCTCGCACAAGGCGCTCCACGTACTGCCGTTAAGCGTCCGTGCCTTGATTCGGACACTCTTGCTCAGGGTAATCGGCGAGGTATATTTCACCGCTTTGGGCGAAACTCCCTGAGAATTAACCGTCGTTCCCGCCTCCAGGACCGGAGAAATCAGAAAGTCCGAACTGGAAGCCGTATCGTTCAATCCATGAATCGCCAGCAGATTGGTCCCGCCCTGCAGAAGGCTCAGATAGCTATTCAGAGAAAAACTTTCCTGGGCGCTGTTTTCATGCCCTGTGGATGACCTGGAATTCCACGATGGCGTGTTGAAGGTACTGAAGTTTTTACGATACACCTCTGTCCCGTTGAGATACACAATGAATCCATCGTCATAACGCATTTTCAGCGTCATGAAATTCCATTCCGCCAGTTGCTGGGCATTCACGGTAAACGGGATGCGAATATAAACAGACGTGTTTTTGCCATACATCCTGCTTTCCACATTATAGCTGATATAGGGCACGCCGCTGGTGACTTCCGTCAGATTCCGTTCATACCCCACTCCGCCGGTTTTGGTGGTATCCGGAGGAGTCCCATCCGTCCAGGTGCTGTCGCTGTAATTAAGCTGCGTCCGCCAGTTGGTGCCGATATTGCCGGTGGGCACCAATACTTTCTTGGCCGCATTTTCCGGCACCAGAACAACTGAGGTCCCAGTCCGCTGTCCCATAGGCAGCCGGGGATCCGAACCGTCGAGGGTATAATAAATGTCCCCGCTTTGTCCCGCGGCATTCTGCAGGCTGACCTGTGTGTTTTCCATGACAGAGTCCTGGCGGACATCCTGCCCGTTGATGAGAAACCGCGGCCCGGCAAATGTAAACAGCGACCGCGAGCGGCACTGATTAAAATAAATATCTTCACGAACCGGAATATAGGTATCCGGAATGAACCGACTGATGCTCGGAATCACCCCCTGAACCTCGCCGGCCAATTGCCAGAAAAGACTGTTAAGGCGNNGGGCGGGCTTTGGACATGGCACCATCGTCTTCCAGAAACTGCTTCTGCAGTCGGTCGCAGAACAGTAATTTGAAATCCTCGTTGGCCCATAACGCCCGGAACAATTTGGAAAGAGGGCTTCCGTTACTGTTTAACAGCTCACCAAAGCGGTCATTACTGGTATTGCCATCCATGCACCCTTCGNNATTGGCCGACCGTTCCGCCGCCGCAGACCAGTTATTGTGCGGCCAGTCCCAGTTGCCGCCCCAGGTCTGAACAATAGTGTAATCAATAAACGATTCCAGGTCCAGTTGCCGCACCACTTCATTATAATAAACCGGATTGGTCAGGTTGTTGCTGGTGGCATAGCTGATGAACGCATTAAACGCAACCATATCGCCGTCGCGGGCTTCCAGATAGCTGGCCGTATTCCCCGGGACAACCCATCCCACAACGTCCCATTTCTGATCGCTGTCAAACCATTGCTGACAGAAATCCTCATCAATACGTTCGCACAGATTGTAATAGCCTTTGTAATCCCCATTGATAAACAAATTGACAAAAGTGCCGCGGCTGCCGTATTGCCCCATGGAGTTCTGTAGCCGACGAATCATCTCATCCCGGACAAACGGATTGCTCTGGTCGTTATGGCCGGCACGCAGCACCAGCGTATCAATCTCGTCCACTTCCGGGAACTGATCCAGGACTGCATGCTTGAACGCGGTATCCCCATACCGACTCCGGAAATACAGCCGGAAGCTGTATTTGTTGTCGCCCCACCAGCTCCCCGTCTGCGGCGGCACCGTATAACGCGGCCGCATCCAGGCGCTGCCGTGAACGCGAAGACCGCAGTCTTCCTGAAATTCAAAATCCTCGCCGGGTCGCATGTATTCCATCGAGACCGGACGTTCGTAATCCTCGCCATGCTTAATCACATTGTTGTAATCCGTGGATAATATCGGATACCACCCGCTGCCCCCCCACGCCCCGCCGACAATCGCCATCACGCCGTTGGGATTATAAAACACTTCGGTTGGACTGCCCGACAGGCATACCGAGGGCAATCCTTTCATCGCACTGGTGGACCTCATCAGGTAGGTTTTGGTCTTGATGGCACTGGTTTCATAACCGGCCTTGAATGCCGCGGCCCGAACCACAATCCCTTTGGTCGTCGCCGCCGACACCGCAATCGGCGCAGTATAAGTATTCCCGTTGGACAGGGTCGGATCGGTGCCGTTGGTGGTGTAGCGTATCGTTGCCCCGCTGGTTCCGCAACTCAGAATCAGCGAAAATGCATTCTCGTAATATCCCCGTTCATGGCTGAACTCGGGTTCGTCCACAAATCCCAGAAACGACTGGCGATTCTCCTGACCGGGAGTCGGTAGTGAAAAATAATATTCCGAATTACTCAGCATCCCATAGGAANNCATACTCGGCGGTCTGTTCATTCAAAACCGACTGATACGCATGGACAACCGTTCCATCAGGACGAGTCAGACCAAGATATTCACCCGACGCCGACAGGCTGAATGTCGTATGCAGATACCCCGCCGGATCCACGTAATTTTTGCTCTTGCTGGATGCAAACACAATCATATAGCTGCGGCCATTCAGAATCGTATTGGCCGGAAACTGCCATTTCAAAGGATTTGACTGCTTATCCGTTAATCCCCACCCGCCCAGGTTAACCGGCCAGTCGGTCTGGTTGTAAATCTCAATCCAATCGGAGGAGTCGCCATTGCCATCCAGAATCTGCCCCGCCGCGGTATTCGGCGGATTGTCCGAATCGTTGGCCGCGACAAACTCACTGATGAGAATCGGAGGTTCCTGATGTCCCCAGGCCTTGGAAAATTCGGCAAAGTCCGCCGTGTCAACTCGCGTATCGGCATTAAAGTCAGGATTATGACGAAACGCCGTACCTGTGGAATAAAGACGGGCTACTTCATCCTGAGCCAGCGCCTGGTTATAAATCTGAACATCATCAATCATGCCGTTAAAATAGCGCAATTCCGCATGATACACACCGATTCGCATATCCACATCCAGCGCCGTATCAACTTGCTGATCCAGTACAACACTGATGTTTTCCCGACGACCATCGACATATAACGCAATTTCACCGATGGTGGGATTGCCGTCGTCATTCAGAACAACCGCAATATGATGCCACTCCCCATCATTAATGAGCGTCGTTCCGATAATATATCCCTGATAGACTTCGGTTCGCAATGCGCCGCTCTCATCCACGCGTACAACCCACTTGGTACCGCTGGAACTATTGTTACCCCAGGTGATAATTTCACCGGTTACTTTATCGGTATTGATCCACGCACTGCACGTCCGGCTGGCACCGCCGGTGATCCCTTTGAAACCGACCGCCTCGACATAGTCATCTATCCCGTCAAATGAAAGTGCTCCCTGATACTTTCCCCAGCCCGGCATCCATTGCGGCTCGNNCAGTTGCCCGGTATAACCGCTGATATCTTCGGCCGCAGTCTCGCCTTCGCTCGCATCCAGACGCCAGCGGGCCACCAGCCCCTCATGCACCGGCTGAGAAGGACTCAGCCAGCTATCGGCAAAAATCAGCAAATCCGACATATCCACAATACAATCACCGGAAAGGTCCCCTGTCGGACAATCGGAAAATGCAGATGGAGAAAAGGCCATGCTAAGACACAGCATCCATAGCCCAAATACGTAAACATGACACCCTCTTGTCATCGGTTGACCTCCGTATAAATAATCCATAACACCCCAAGGCATAAATATTTATTATATCAATCAGTTACGAACAGGACAATAAGATACACCCTGTTTCGTCCTGATTTTAACCAGGAATTAACAAAGACGGGATTTTTTTATGATAAATCGTTCTTATACAGAGGTTTATTGTCTATTTCACCGCCATTGCTCATCTCAAGGTAAGGAAACTTGCTTCTGTCCACGAGACGGATTCAAGGCTTTTGGGCCATTGTCGGTCCATTCTATCGGGTCAATACACATCTGTCGGGCCGTTCGTTCGGCATTCCATGAATGATATACGATAAAGTAGGTCTTTTTGTTTGGTCCTAAAACTACCGAATTATGCCCAGGCCCGATAAGTTTGTCCGGAATCGTACTTAGAACCGACGCCTTATCCTTGCTCCAGAGGTCCTGATACGGCCCCATCACGGTATCCGACACCGCACAGCCCACTCCATATCCGGGCGTCTGCCAGTTGCCGCCGGAGTAGAAGCAATAGTATTTGCCTTCACGATAAATTACAAACGGCCCTTCCACCGTGTGCCACGCATCCCATTTGCGGTCATACAGGGTCCGATTCCGCTCATAAATCTGCCAATCCCCAAAGGCACGCAGTACAGTCTTTACAGGCCCTACAGTCGATACCATATCCTCACCGAGCTGGACAACCGCCAGAGCCGTTCCGGGCCGCTGATCAAAGAAATCCTTGGCAAAAAACAGATACCACGTCTTGCTGACCGGATCAAAGAACGGATGTCCATCGATGGAAAAAGGTTCATCCGGAAACAGCAGCTTGCCGGTGTCCTTGAACGGCCCTTCAGGCTTATCCGCCACCGCCACACGCATCTTGCCGTCGCCGGCATAATACAGATAGAATTTGCCCTGATGCTCGACAACCTCCGGCGCCCAGTAGTCTTTCACCACCGGCTCGGCTACTGGCTCCAGCGCCCCGCCAACATGAGTCCATGTCGTGAAGTTCTCAGAACGCAATACCGGAAACTGCCTGCCGTCCAGCCCCGACCCGGTCCCGTAAGCATAATAAACACCCTTGTATTGCATCACCTGCGGGTCGGCCAGGTATCCATCCCAGACCGGATTGTGATAGGATAATTTCGCGGAGCTGCACTGACATCCGCCCGCTATGCAAAGCACCGCCGCGAGCATAAGACCTGTAATCTTCATGTGCCTTTCCTTCCATTGGAGGTTGCAGAATCATTCGAAAACGTCATTTCAAGGCAAACTATAACGTCTGCACGGAGTTGCTTCAAGCTTAAAAACAAAGAGGAAATTAAGATATGGAATAGGGAGTGTCTGCCTGCAAATAAAAAAGGCCCGTGTTAACGAGCCTTCATTTTGAGGCCAACCTCCAATGATGCCGTTTGAGTCCAATTGAAAGTAACCCCTAATTTAAAGTGGGCAGCCGTTGCGTTTTCCCGAAGATCCTGTCAGGCAGGCTTGTTCGGCTCTTGCGACCTGGCTTCCCGGGGAGCTTTCATCGGTTCTTCCAATATGAGGACTCAGTCACGCACATCCCAGGGGCGAACCCGCAAACCAACTATATCAGAATATCGGATAAAAATCAAGAAATACATGAATCAAAGTTGCAATCTTATCCGAAAAAATACTGATAAAAAAAGACGTCTTGCGGACGTCTTTTTTAAGCCTTCTGGCTGTCAGTAGTTAAGGCATACCAAATGGTCTTTATGTGGTGCGGATTTGCACGTTTAATTTTTGATTGAGTGCATCAAGGATGGTCTTCTCGAACGCATCAACCTGTTCATGGCGTAAAGTCCCATCATCATCGCGAAAGACCAGCGACACCGTGACGCTCTTTTGTCCGGCCGGGATGGGTTTGCCGCGATACAGAGTCACAAAATCGACTTTCTCCAACTGCACCGGCCAGCAGGTCTGGATGGTCGCCAGAATATCGGACCATTTGACCGGCTCGGCGGCAATCAGCGACAAGTCCCGGCAAATCGCGGGGAACTTGGGGATGGGCTTGACCGCCACAATCCCGCCAATCGACTCCAGCAAGGTATCAAAATCCAGCTCCGCCGCACAAATCTGCCCTGCCCGGTCCAGATCGAACCGCTTGGCCAGGTCCGCTTTCAGCACCCCCGCCAGACCGACCGGCCTGCCATCCATCAGGATTTCCGCTCCCGCCTGGGCCCACTTGTATTCAGCCGGCTTGCACTCGACCTTCGCGGTCGCATTGACCGCCTCAATAATCCCATCGATGACCCCGCGCAACTGCCGGAAGTCACCATCCGTCACAAGGCCAATCTGCGTCCGCTGAATCGGCAGCTTGTCCGGATGGGCCAGGTTGGGCTTATACGTATCGGCCAGCTCAAACAGGCTGCACGCCGTATTGCCCGCATTATAATTCGACCGCATCACCCCGGCCAGCGACGCCATCAGCGTCGAACGCAGAATCCGGGATGACTTCTGATTGACATCCTGCACCGCCAGATGCTGGTCAATTGCGATATCACTGAACACCGCCGCCAGATCCGGCTCCGCAAACGACACCGTCACGGATTCATAAAATCCGCAGCCGGTCAGCACCGTCCGCAGCCGCGAGGCCAGCGCCTGACGCTTGTCTTTGGGCGCCGCTTCAATATGGATCTTCCGCTCGGTGGGAATCTTATCATAGCCCCAGCAGCGTGCGGCCTCTTCGATCAAATCCACTTCGCGATAAATATCATGCCGCCAGGTTGGAATCGTACAGACCACCATATCCTCGGTCTTCAATTCCGGATTGAAACCCAGCCCCTTGAATATCGCTACCACCTTATCGGTTGGAATCGTAATCCCCAGCAGCGCATTCATCCTTGAAAACCGCATCCCCACCGTCGGCGTCTCGACCTTGCCCGGATAGGCATCCACAATACCGCGGGCCACGGACCCGCCTGCCCACTGCAC
>DLFY01000013.1:9781-13580 GCA_002482415.1 Phycisphaerales bacterium UBA7708 | reverse complement strand
ACGAATTCATTTTGCTGTTGTTGAGTCATAAGACCTGGTATTTTGAGATAATTTGTCTTTTTTGTCAATTGCCCCCATTGTTAGAATTCTGTTAATAATTAATTCTGTGCTTGTCCTGACCAAATTTCTATCAGGATATATTCATACCAGCAACGGCTTTACAGGATAAAAAGGTTGATGGATATTGGTTAAATAGGTATAATATCCAGAATATCAATTGGTACCAGAAAATGAGGTTGATTATGGCAAAACTCGTATCCAAAACGCGATGTATCGGGATATTAACTGCAGGCGGTGACTGTCCCGGCTTAAATGCAGCGATTCGCGCCGTCACCAAATCGGCGATTAATGAATACGGGATGACGGTTATCGGAATTCTTGATGCATTTCGGGGGCTTGTCGAGAATCGGGTAATTCATCTGGAGCAAAAAGATGTCAGCGGCATCCTGACCCGCGGCGGAACCATCCTTGGAACCAGTCGTGACAAAATTCACAAAATGTTAATGGGTGGAAAATATCGCGATATGGTCCAGGTGGCCGTCGAAAACCTCAAACGTCATCATATTGACAGCCTGGTTTGTCTTGGCGGCGGCGGAACACTTAAAAACGCCCTGCGGCTTCATGAACAGGGGAAAGTCAATGTCATCCATCTGCCCAAAACAATCGACAACGATATTGACGGTACAGACGTCTCTTTCGGGTATGATACAGCCATGCAAATTGCCACCGAAGCCATAGACAGGCTGCATACAACAGCCACAAGCCATCATCGCATTATCGTCTGCGAAATCATGGGGCACAATACCGGCTGGCTGACTCTGAGTTCCGGTATTGCAGGCGGAGCAGATGTGATTCTGATACCGGAAATACCCTATAATCTGGATATTGTGGCCGAATATCTCCAGGAACGCAGACGGCGCGGCAGTCGCTTCTCCATTATTGCCGTGGCCGAAGGCGCCATTTCTGTTGCACAAGCCAGGGCTCGCGAAAAAGCACTGGCCAAATCGATCAAAAATAAATCAGGCAAGAAGATTCGCAAAAAGAAATCATCCGAATCCTCGATATTGGCAGAATTGGAGGACAGTCTGAGTGACTCCATGGAAGATGACAAACAGCCGTATAAGCTGGTTGAGGAACCTATGGCAAGTCGGCTGGCTCGGCAACTGCAGGAACTGACCGGGATAGAAGCAAGGGTAACGTCCCTCGGACATGTCCAGCGCGGAGGCACCCCCAGTTCCTTTGATCGCCTGCTGTGCACACGACTGGGAACTAAAGCCGTGCAATTACTGGCCAGGGGAGAATACAATGTCATGGTTGCCTATGATTCCGGCATCTGCAAGCCTATTCCCATCGCAGAGGTCGCATATAAACGAAAAACCATACCCTTATCTCACCCCATGATCGTCTCGGCCCGTCTGGTAGGAACCTGCCTGGGTGATGAAATACCGAAATTTTAATTGAGCTAATGGCTAATTGAACTAACGGCTCCTGGCCACACGTTCGACCTGTACCAGATAGTTCTGGATACCATATCGCCCCACTCTGGCTTTATGGCTTGAGGGCTTCGTCAGATTCATAAGGCAGTACCGATATCTCAGCAGCACTTGTCCAGCCATTTCCGTAGATCTCCTGCAAAGCAGTAAATCGGAAGAATCGGGCGTCGACAAGATCAAAAGTAACTTTCTGAAGCGAGGGATTGTTCCAAATGTTGTCAAATGTACCCGATGCGACATTCGTTATCCAGTTTACACCATCCGTGCTTGTCTCAAAGCGATACCGCTGAATAGTCCCGTTCGCGTTGTTATCCTGACGCGGCAGATAAATAAAGCCTCCGATCCGGTGCGAAGCCCCCATATCAACCGTGATACAATGGGGCAGTGTCAAATCATTGTGCCAGCGAGTATGCCAGAAAGTCGAAGAGTTGTCATCAATTGCATTGGCAGCGGCATTATTAACCTGCCCATTAATTTCCTGGCTGTCAACTTCGATGACCTTCCAGCCAATCGGCATCATTCCCGCAAAAGACTTGGATACCTCAATGCCCAGTTTTCCATCCGGCAGCAGACATGCCGCTCTGATGGTACCTCCCAGCGGCAGGGAAATCGGTGTGGTATAAACGGTCGAATGCGGTGTCAGCGAAGAACCATCAAGTGCATAAACCATCTTGAGACCGAGATCGTTTCGGATAGTCACCATGCCTTTGGCGTCACGATCTGAAATCACCGGAGGTAATAAGGCAACGGGCTGCCGGAAGAGGCCTATTTCCGCCAGCGTCGGCTCCAGACGGGACCTGGTGATATGAATACGCACCTTGTTACTTGTCAGCGGTGACTTCAGCCGTATCAGGCGTTTGTGACCGATGGTAGTCAATTCTTCCGATGCGATAGGTTCCGCTGCAACCCAGGCCGAACCATCCCATGTTTCAATGAGAAAAGATTCGACTCGCTGGCTTCGATGATCAACGGCTTCCTGGAGTGAAACAACGTCAAAGGTGGCCGTCTTTGTAAGCGTCAGGGTTAATATGGCGCTGGTCTGGCCCGGCGCGGCTTCCCACCAGGTATCCAAATTTCCATCCAAAGCCAGTGCGGGGCTGTTTTGTGCATTCGAGTGATCCGCGGTCAATTGACCGCCTGAAGCCAGATTGACTGCAAATGTATCCCGAATGACCTCTGCCATCCTGCTTAAGGCATTGAGCTGATCATCCGGAATCAGGCCGCGGTCATCCGGAGACAGATTCAAAATAAGATTTCCGTTGCGGCCGATTGACGTATAATAGATATTGACAAGCTGAGAAACGCTTCTGGATTTTTTGTCGGGGGCCCAAAACCAGGCTCCACGGTCAAGTATGGTGACATTGGTTTCTGTCGGATACCACCACAGGTGGGAGCCGGGCGTCAGTTTGGCACGACTGCCCAGATCTCCGGCCTGCATGTCAGGCCAGTAGAACTGATCAGGTGACATCGGCAGCGGAATGACACTCCATTCCGTGGTGCGTCCGACTCCGCCCTCATTCCCCACCCAGCGCCCGTCCGGCCCCTTGCCGAAAATGATCGCTTGCGGCTGCAGTTTACGGATCAAATCAAACCAAGCCGCATAGTCATAGGTCTCCGGGACACTCGGATCCGGATTGGCGCCGTCGAACCAGACTTCATGGACCGGCCCATATTCAGTCAGCAATTCATAAAGCTGATTAAGAAAATAGCGGTTGTAATCATTTACAGTATAGGTATAACTGCCAAAATCCAGGGCCGGCTCACGGCCTTTGGCGGGATTTGTTTTAAAACAATCCGGATCGGTGGGAATGGTCGAAAGCACTTTACCGCTGTTGTTGCCATACCAGCCTTTGGGATTCTTCGGATTGGTCCGCAACTGATACAGATCCGCCGGTGAAAGATAGACACCCAGCTTAATCCCATGCTTGCGGGCCGCATCGGAAACCGCTCGCACCACATCGCCTTTTCCATTCATCCAGGGACTCGACGCGACCGAATGCGAGGTATATCGGCTGGGCCACATGCATAATCCGTCGTGATGCTTGCAAACCAGCACGATCATTTTACCGCCGGCGTCGTTGATCGCGCGGACCCACTGTTCGGCGTCAAACGCTGCGGGATTAAAATCCGAGGGTTCTTCACGTCCGCTGCCCCACTCAACGTGATTAAAGGCATTCGGGCCGTAGTGAAGGAAAAAAATCCATTCCAGCCGCATCCAGGCCGTCTGGTTAGGGCGAGGTAAAACCCTGGCCGCCTTGTCCACAATAACCGCCTCGGAATCGTCCGGACCAATGACATGCACCGCG
>DLFY01000013.1:0-9774 GCA_002482415.1 Phycisphaerales bacterium UBA7708 | reverse complement strand
ATCGGGCTGGGGGAGGCAGTCTTATCTGTGTTCGTTTGTCCATTCACCCGAGCCTGCATTAAAAATAACAGGGGTATTAATATACTCCCAACGCAAGCCTGCCTTATGTTTGTGATTTCCATCTCTTTATCGCTTTCAGTGATTGAACGGTTTACCGTATAACAATCGCATCCACAGCTACAGGGCCGGGGCCGCGATTGACAATATTCATGGTGTGTTTGCCCGCAGTCAGTCCAGTCAGCTTACAGACTACCTGTTGAGGCTGACGTGTACCTGTGGCGGACAGATCTGCCGTTGCGCAGGTCTGGCCATCAATCTGAATCTCGATCTTTCCCGACCCTGCTTCTCGCGGTGCAATGACTTCGATGCTGCTGCCGGTAAACGCACAACTCCAGACGTCGCCTTGTGTACTGCTGGTGGTCAGATCGTTGTTAAAGTCGCCGGCTCCGGAATTACAGCGGCGAAGCCATCCGGGAAAGGTCGCACCCGGGTCATCATCATTGAACCAGCCTTTGTCATGGGTGATGCGCAAAACCCGGCACTCCGATGCCAGCGACGGGTTGGCAATACCCGGCAGCGGCTGTATCAATCCGCCGGGAGTCACCGTCAGACCCTGCTCGTCCTGGACAAATGTCAGCGGACTATCAGTACCCAGAAAGTCGACTTTGGAAACCTTGCCCAGAGTTGCTCCACCGGCGTGCAAAGCCTTCAGGGTAATCGGACCGCCTTTCCATTCCAGCAGCGCGGCGTACACATGGCCTTTATTGCGTGTAAAATACACTGAATTGTCACCAAAGACTTCAAATGGGCGAGACCCGTAAACAGCTTCCCCGTTGACTTTCAGCCAGGCGCCAATATCTTTGCAGATACGGATGGCTTCAGGATCAAGATCTCCCCGCCCGCGCTGCGTAATATTGAGAAGCATGGTCCCATTTCGGGACACGTTCTCCATCAGCAATCGGATGACTTTTTTGGCATCGAAGTATTCCTGGCCGGCCTGGTAGTGCCAGTTCTGGAGAGTCGTTTCCGTCTGAAAGGGATAGGCCATGATTTGCGGTTCAATGATAGCCTCGGTACTCTTGACCAGGGCGCGTTCAACAATCGGAATCAGTTCGGGATTGTTTTTAAAACTGTTGTAGTGCCCGCCGACACACTTCAGATTGATCACAGCATCCATTTTCCCATCATTCCACCGAATGGACTTATTATAGAAATTGGCCACCAGCACAGGAGCCAGAAAATCCAGTCCCATATGCACTCCTAAATCCCAGAGGGAATTGCCCGCTGCCTCATCGAAGTAAATCACATCCGGATGATACCGGGTGATGGCGTCATCCACCCGCCACATGAACTGGTTGGCAAAGGGTGAAAGCAGCGGCTCCTCGGCGGTATGAACCGGCCCATAAAGATCCGCCGGATCCAGACCTTCCCACCATTTGCCTTTACCGTCCAGAATGGTCTGTATCGCATCATAAGGAACATCCTGCTTCGGTCCTTTATTATCGCCCCTGTAACGTACAGGCATAAACTGACCCCAGGTTCGAGGCGGTGAGTGATGGAATCCAATCCCGAAACGCAAACCCTGTTTTCGTGCGACTTTTTCCCACGTGCCGACGATATCCATCTTAGGTCCGACGCGGAGCGAGTTCCAGGGTTGATAGGTCGAGTCCCAGCAATCAAAATTGTCATGGTGAACCCCCATAGCCATGAAGTAACGGGCGCCCATTTCGACAAACAGCGCCATCAGCTCATCGGGATTCCACCGGTCAATCACCCAATTGTGACAGATGTCCTTATAACCATATTCCGACGGATGTCCAAAATGCCTGAGATGATATTCGTACTGAGGACTGCCCTGCATATACATGCCGCGAGAATACCAGTCACCCTGTTCTGGCATCGACTGCGGATCCCAGTGAGACCAGGCACCAAACTTGGCTTCACGCCACCAGGCCGGTACGGTATAAAGTCTGCTTATCGCCTTCCAGTCAGCCGAATAAGGCCCGGCCGCCACCGGCAGCGGCGGCAGATTCCAGATATCCGGCGGCAGACCAAGATCTCCGTCCCCCACGATAATCCGGTCAATGTGCACAGCAACGTCATTTGCTTCCAGGCTGATGGTCAGCACGGCACCGGCGGAAATCCCGACATCAATTATCGCGTAGAGAAATGAACCGGTAACAGCTCCCGAGGAATGGACATTAACCTTGCGAGCCGACTGGTCGTTGACCGCAACGCTGATTGTGCCCACTTCCAGCGACGCATAGCGAATCGCCAATTTACTTGCTGCAGGCAGGCCTGTGAACCGCAGGCCCTGAGCGGCACTGGTCAAGCTGACCAGGTAACCTCCGGATGCCGCACCATCAGCCACCCTGAGAGCGCTGCCGATGGATTCGGCGGCTTCCGCCTCGAACATGTGCTTTTCAGCCGCAATCGCCGAAGTTGTAGCGGCGAAGAAAAGCAGGAATCCGACCAAGAGAATCCGGATTTCGTCAATACCTTCAAAGCAACTTTTAGTCACTTAAATTCCTTTCTGCAAAAACACAGGAAACCGCCGACTGTATTTAAACCGGCCCTGTGTTGTGATTCCCGCTGATGCACATCTAAGTATCGGCATAATAACATGTTACGTACTATTTCAAAGGATTTACGACCTGAAGGGAATCCTTAAAACTTCGCCATCGGACAATTCCAATAGACGGAATAATACTGATGATGGAGTTCGTAGAGCGGCCGAAAGAGGATTCCATCCGCCGGACCCGTGTTGCGGGCTTTGAAGACCAATGGCTGACCCGGCATCGGCTCAAACCAGTCGGCAGGATTTCCGGAAGTGGATTGAATCTCCGGAACGGCCTTGGGCGGCATTTTCAGATAGGCATCTTTATCCGCATAATCGTTTGGCATATTCTCGCGCCCCAGTTCACCCGCCAGCAGCACCGGACCCCAAAAAACCGATACCATAGACGGCGAATCTTTTGCGTGCTCTAACCGAAGCGCGGCAGGCAGCGTAAGCGTGACAACATCGCCGGTTTTCCATTCCCGATTCAGCGCCACATAGGCGGAGGGCTTCTCCGTTTTTTTTTCCACCTTCCCGTTCAAGGTCAGAATCGCCAAGCCGGAAATCCAATGCGGAATGCGGAAGTTCAGCGTCGCTGATTTCCCGTCGCTCTTGACGATGGTGAAGCGAGCCGGCTGTCCCTTCGTGATGTCGCCCTCCTGACGGAGCAAGAGACCGACATCCTGCCAATTCAGTTCCGACGGAATGTAGAGATTGATCCACAGTACGCTGTCCCGCTTAAAATAGATGCCTTCGCTGTAACGCGATGCGTTTTCGATGCCTGTCCCCACACAGCAATACGTTCCGTCCAGATAGGTGCGAAAATGCCCGTGCAGAGGAGTAAAATAGGTGACCGCTCCGGTGTCCGGGGCCACCGTGGCCAGCAGATGATTGCAGAGCGCCCGCTCGTAATAATCGGCGTATTCGGCGCGCGGCTCGCGCTCGAACAGACGAGTGGTGAGTTTCAGCATATTGTGCGTATTGCAGCTCTCCGCGGTCGTCGCCGGCAGTTTCTTATCGTCATCAATGGATTCGCCGGTTTCTACCCCGGGTTTTCCGAACCATTCCCTGAACGAATTGCCGCCGATCACAAACATATGCTGCTGCGTCACCAATTTCCAGAAGTTCTCCGATGCTTTCAGTTCGTTGGAATTGCCGGTGAGATTGCCGCAATGCGCAATGCCGACAGCCTGGGCAACGTGGGTATTTGCGTGCAGTCCGGCCAGCCGGTCCTGGCCTGCTGCGAGCGGATCGATAAACCAGGAACGATTGAATATCTGCGCCGCATCCAAATGTTTCCGGTCGCCCGTAATCGAATAAAGCTCAGCGAGCACATCGCTCATCGCGCCGAATTCGTTTTGCGGATTGCGGCTGACATCCGTGCGAAATATTTTTTCGATCTCCTCCGGGGTGAGCGCCGCGAGCCGATTTTCGAAATAGTCCGCCATCTTCACCGCAACGTCCAACGCCCGGGCGTTGCCGAGATAATGATATGTGTCCAACAGGCCGGTCATTATTTTTTGGACGGTGTAATACGGCACAACCACACCGCCGCTATTGCCCGGCTTGCCCTCAAGACGGTCGAACACCCCCGACGGAAAAGCCGCAAGATACCCCCCCTGATTCAAAGCATCCTGGCATTGGGCCAGTTCAGCGACCATGTAATCGGTCTTTTCTTTGAATGACGCATCGCCTGTCGCCACTGCCATGCGTGACGCCGCGGAAAGAAAGTGCCCTGCCATATGGCCCCGAATAAATCCGCTGTCCCATCCGTCATATCCGGAGGTTACACCCTGCGGCTGCGGCAGCTTCGCCAGTGCACGGTAATGGAACAGCAGCTTGTCCGGCTCGAACGAACCAACATAACCCCGGCGGTGAAGTTCCAGGCGATCATAAAAAATGCTTCCCGGCAAAAGCTTCACCTGAGAAGCATCCAGCTCTTGTACCATAGAAACACCGGCCTGAGCCAGCGTAACAGAGCAAAATAACATGACAGCGATCTTCATCGTACAATTCATATCGTTCCGTCCTATCTGAAACAACAATCGATTCAACCTCCGGTTTGAGCAAATCAATGTCACAATCCCTCATTCAATCCTGAACACAATGGACGTCGCGAACGGCATTTCTGTCGGACAGACAATCGCAAGGCCATCGTGTTCCTGCTTCCATTTCAGCTCACCATCATACCCCAGCAGACTCACATGCTTAACCGGCTTGTCAGAGTATTTCTCATCCATGCCGAGCGATTTGATTTTCAACTGCGTTCCGGGCGACGGTACGGTCATACAAAACGCGTAGATCGCATCATTATTGCCGACCGTGAACCGAAAGTCCTGAGGGCTGAACTTGAAGTTCGCGTGACGACGTTCCAGTTTTCCTCCGGGAAGCATCTTCAACTTGCCGTTGATCTGTTCCCCCTCGCCGGGAATTGTCCAGGCGCGGCTTCCATAAACTGCTTCGCCGTTTCGACGCATCCATACACCGACTTCTTTCAGCATCTTTTGGCTGCCCTCGTCCAGAGACCCGTCCGGCAAAATCGAAATGCACACTGCCGCGTTGCCGTCGCGCGCTATGGCTTCGATGACGTACCGGATCATCATCCCCGAATCATAAGTAAAGCCCGGCGCGTAAAACCAGTCTCCTACCGGCGCTTCCGCTATCCACGGCTGATTGGTGTTGATGTCGGCAGGAACACCAAATTCCTCGGTGGTCACCGTGCCGTTGGTCTTGTGACGGAATTTCACGATGCTGAAAGTGTCTACCTGGCCGCGCTGCCGGAGCGTGCGGTTGTAGTAATCGGCAATAACCCTCTGGATAGCATCTGCCTTAAGACCTGTGCCCGTACCGTTTCCGCTGAACGGTTGCTGGACCGTGCCGTCCGTATAGATGAAATCGGGATCGTATTGGTCCACCACATCCATCATGCGCAGCGCCCACTGGGTGGCATACCACTTCGCGTACTCCAGATGGTTCGTAAAGATGCCTGCCGGTGGCGGCGACCATCCTGAATTGGCGGCCTGCGTCACACCATTGTATTCGCGCAGATTCACGGTGTAGAGCAGGCGAGGGTCATAGCCCTCCCACCATTTACCCTTGCCGTCCGCCAGCGTGAGATGGCCATCGTAAGGAACACCTTTCTTTTCACCGTCGGCGTCGCTGCCGAACGCCGTCTGCCACCACCACCAGGTGTACTCGTGGTGAAACGTGACGCCGAAGCGCATGCCGTCCGCCCGGCACGCCTTGGCCCACTCGCCGAGCAGATCGCGCCGGGGTCCGAGGTTTACGGAGTTCCACGGATGATAACGCGAGTTCCATAAATCGAAGTTGTCATGGTGCACGCCCTGAATCATCAGGAAGCGAGCGCCGGCATCGTGATATATCTTCGTGAGCGCTGCGGGGTCGAGCTTCGTGGGATTCCAATCGCGCAGGACTTCCTTGTACCCGACCTCGGATGGATGACCGTATCGGCGAAGATGATTTCGGTAGGCCTGGCCGGGCTTGTAGAGATTGCGTGCGTACCAATCGCCGCTCTCGCCGGCGGATTGCGGGCCGAAGTGAACCCAGATACCGAACTTGGCCTGGCGAAGCCACGCCGGTTCACCGGGATAATTTTTCTCGATAGATTCCCATGTCGGCTCGAAGGGGCCGGGCGACACGGGGATATCCACCAGCTTCAATTCGGGGAATAATCTCAGGTCGCCCATCGGTACGCTGTCCTCTGCCTGCGGTGCCGGAACATCAGGGATTAACCCAAGCGAGGAACATGTCGCGCAACCGGCAATTGCCGCCAGAAAAGCGAAGGTGGTCAGCCGCTGCATTCTGTGTTTATCGAACTTCACTTCTTTCACATTCGGACTCCTGTTTCACAGGCTCATGTGTTTTGTTTTAAAATTCCACGATTGAGATTCCACGATACTGAATAATCCTTTTTCAAGCCATTGTTCCCTGTGCTTATTCATGTATTATTGCTTTGGCTGCACACTCACGCCCTCGACGGTCTGGGTAATGGGTTTTATGGTACCGTCGGGATTAAAGTAGAGGTATTCGACGCAGACCATTCGCCGACAATCGCCGCCAGGCGCGCCGTTCAACGTGTTCGACCCGTCGTGATAAAAGAAATACCACTGATTCCTGAACTCGATGACCGACGGGTGAATGGTGAAGCCGTGCTTGGCGTGACCGGTGACCAAACCCCGATAGGTCCACGGACCGGTGATTTGCTTCGCGGTGGCGTAGCAAATCTGCTCAGGCTGCACACCGGGCACATCGGCAGCATAGACATTGTAGTAGAGATCGCCGCGTTTGAAAAGCCACGGGCCTTCCGAAAAATTTCTGTATGGCACCTTGATGATAGGGCCGTCAAGCTCAACCATGTTGGGATTCAGCTTGACCATGTAGCAGTCTCCGTTGCCCCAGGCCATCCACGGGGTGCCGTCGTCGTCAATCAATACTGTAGGGTCGATATCCGAATTCGCCCTGTGTGAATCCGTCGTCATTGCGTCAGTAATCAGTGGTTTACCAGGGCGTGCCTCCCTGAACGGGCCGGTGGGGCTATCGCCTGCCGCGACCGTGATGAAATGGCCTTCCCTGCAGTCCAGTGTCACATAGAAGTAGTATTTCCCATCCTTTTCCACCACCTGTGCCGCCCAGGCTGCCCCGCCATTGGCATTGACAAAATCTTTGGCAGCCAAAACAGGACCGTGGGCGGTCCAATGCTTCATATCCTTGGTCGAATAACAGAGCCATTCGGGCATGTTGAACCATCCTCCCGGAGAGGCCGTATCGTGGCCGACATAGACGTACACCTCGTCACCCACGACCAATGCAGCCGGGTCGGCGGTGAAGGCATCCGTGAAGATAGGATTCTGGCCGGCTGCACGCGGCGGAGCTTCACCCCGTATCCGCACCTCGTCGATACCCCCATCGATTACCTGGAGACTATTGGGAAAGCCGCTGGGAAAACCGCGACCAATGACCCACATACCAGCCTCACGCCTCAGAGCCGGGCCATCGAAAGTAATCGAGGCAGGCTTGCTGAAGTTCGTCTGGCCCGAGGGTTTCACCTCGATTTGAAGCTTGGTCTGGCCACTCACGGCATCATATTCGGCCTGGGCGCGAATATCATACCACTTGCCGGCTTCCACGTCGTCTCCGGCCGCCACGCGACGCGGCTGGCCATCAGCACACATCACCTCGACAAAGTATTTTCTATGCATGTTATCGAAACCAATGGATACATCGCCTGCTAACTGGCCTTTCGCGCCTTCCTTGCACAGGAACACCTGTTCAGTTCCAAGCAGGGTGCACATCAGGCTGGCCTCGATCATCCAGCTTTTTCGCATGTCGTAATAAGCCAGCGGACGATCAAACGTAACCACATACTCCCCGCGTTTCAAGACAAGAGACCGGGTATTGGGCTTGCCGTCAACCGTCGCAGAGGGCACTTTCTCGGAAAAGACGTTGGGCGACGGCCTTGAACCGCGCACTTGCAGAACATTCCCCTTGCCGGAACTGTCGAATATATAAGGCTGTGGTTCGGTCGGACCCCGGTTGTCTGCAGTGAGCGGCTCGCCTGCAACTGATGGGGCGGGATCACCCTGAAGGTGCTGGATCTGCTCAAAGCGCCAATGGGCCAACAGTTCAGTTGTCTCTGAGCCGGCCAGCGCTACAGACCAAAGGAATAACATCCCCATTAAAAGCAAGATTGTTCCATTCTGAATAATAGGACTTCGATTCATTATCGTATTCTCTTTAATTGAATATCCACCAGTTAAAATTGAACAGTTTCCCATCGCCGCCGGTGAATACCAGGTACAAGTCATGTACTCCGACAGCGTCATTAACCGTGCAGTGGACGGTTTCCCAATTTTGCCAGCCGCCAGTGCCGGGAACAACACAGGTTCCTGCCAGTCTCCCGGTTGGACTGCCGAGACGGATTTCAATGTTCCCGCCTTTCGTTTCTGAGGCAATCCGGACTTTAAGGGATGCCGCCCCCTTGCCGAAATCCACACCTTTGATCCTGATGTAATCTCCGTTTTCTATGTTACAGACATTCATCCCGCCTTCGCTGCATTTTTCGGTTTTGACACCCGAAGCCCAGCAGATCGTTTCGGCCTGTGTTGTCTGGTAGGGATTAAGATGGCCGACCTGGGGCACGCTCGGTATCGCCGTGCCGTCTCCCCACCAGGAAACCTTCTGAATCGTGCCATCGGGGTTGTAGCTCATTGTTTTTACGCATACCGAACGCCTTTCCAGTTTCTTTCGGTGGCCCTGAAGGGTAAAAAACAGCTCATAATTTAAGCCGAAAACGTAGGATGTCCCCTGATAATCAATAATTCCCGGATGGTTGCCATCCGAGTGAGGGTGCGGATCCATGATCGTGCCTTTGCACTTCCAGGGTCCCGCAGGACTGTCGCTCATGGCATAGCCGATACCTTCGGGGCAGCAGCGGGACGCCCAGGCCAGGTAGTAGTGGCTATTCTTCTTCCAAAGCCACGGACCTTCCGTGAAAGACGCCTCGGGAGGAGTGCCGGTAAAATCGATGGATGCCGTCTGAATCTCCCCTGAAATAGAAATCATGTCTTCATTGAGCTTCACATAAAAACAGGGGCCGTTTCCCCCCCAATACAGATACGCCTGCCCGTCATCGTCGATGAAAACCGCAGGGTCGTAGTCACCCGGATTGCCGCGATAGATCAGGGGCTTTTCCAAAGGATCAATAAATGGTCCCAAGGGACTGTCCGCCACCGCCACACCAATGGCCATTCGCCCCTTGAGAATCGTGGGACAATAGAAATAAAACCGATTGTTTCTGGCGATACACTGAGGCGCCCATGCACTATGGCCGTCAGCCCATTTGAACGTCTTATTCGGCTCCGCCACACTCGCTATAATTCCATGATCCGTCCAATTGACCATATCCGTCGAACTATAGAGCAGCCAGTTAAACATTTTAAAGCCGGTGGCATCGTCTNNATAAAGATAGACCGTACCATCATAGACCATAGGGGCCGGATCGGCAGTGTATTTTGTTTGGATGATCGGATTGTCCGCATGACACAAACCCGTTAGAAATACGATTATAGTCATCCCATATGTTTTATTCATTCTATACTGATCCTGTTTAATAGGTTCCGTTTTGACGCGGCGAAAAAGCTTTGTGCCGCCTGCGTTCTGCAACAGCATAGTGACCGCGGCTATGCAGGGCAACCTGA
>DLFY01000268.1:11647-12235 GCA_002482415.1 Phycisphaerales bacterium UBA7708 | reverse complement strand
ACGGCACTTCGGTTGGCGTGCACAAAGGCGGGTATGATGCTTTTTCGTATGATATTACATCCTGTTTAAAAGCAAACGGGCCACAGGAACTCATCGTGCGGGTGTACGATCCGACGGACAGTCAGGCGATTGCCGTGGGCAAGCAGCGGATCAATCCCACCGGCGAGGTGTGGTTTGTTCCCAATACCGGGATCTGGCAGACGGTATGGCTGGAGCCGGTCAATCCGGTATATATGGAAAGCCTGAAATTAGTACCGGACATTGACCATCAACTGCTGAGTGTGAATATCGGTATCACGAATCCGGCAGGCGATTTGTCTGTGGAACTGACGGCGCGCAACGCCTCCGGACAAATCGCCGGTACAGCGGTTGGCCGGTCCGAAAGCAATATCGCTCTTTTGATANNGGTGGCCCCAGGACCCCTATTTATACAGCCTTGAAATTCGTCTGCTGCAAAACGGCAATGTCATCGACCGGATTGACAGCTACTTTGGGATGCGAAAAAGCGAGCTTCAGACGGTTGACGGTATCACCCGCATGACGCTCAATAATAAATTTATCTTCCAGATGGGGCCGCTGGACCATGAG
>DLFY01000268.1:1087-11640 GCA_002482415.1 Phycisphaerales bacterium UBA7708 | reverse complement strand
ATTGGCCGGATGGTGTTTATACTGCACCTGCCGACGAGGCCTTAAAGTGGGATATTGAGCTGATGAAGAAGCTTGGATTTAACATGGTTCGCAAGCATGTCAAGATTGAGCCTGCACGCTGGTATTACTGGGCCGATAAACTCGGGCTGATGGTCTGGCAGGACATGCCCAGTATGCGGCACGATCTGCAATACGGTGAAATTGATTTGCCGGGTCGTGTGCAGTTTGAACAGGAACTTTCGCAGATGGTCCTTGAGCATTATAACAGCCCGTCGATTGTTCTCTGGGTGGTATTTAATGAGTCCTGGGGTCAGTTTGATACGCAGCGTGTGGTCAGTCATGTCATGCAGTTGGATCCGTCCCGGCTGGTCACATGTGCCAGCGGATGGGATGATTACGATGTCGGCCATATTATTGATATGCATCATTATCCTGAACCGGCTGCCCCAACTCCGACAGCAACGCGGGCTGCCGTCAATGGCGAATATGGCGGTCTTGGTTATGTTATCCCGGGGCATATCTGGGGCAGTGTTCCCTGGCAGGGTTATACCAGCGCTGAGCAGGTCTGTTCAGTGTATGAACGGTATTTATGCAGCCTGATGGATTTTAAGGACAATCCCGGCCTGAGTGCTGCGATCTATACGGAGATTATCGATACGGAACTTGAGCTGGTGGGATTTGCGACCTATGATCGCAAGATCATCAAAGTCGATGCGGACCGACTGGCTGAAGCCAATACCCAGTTTAATAATTCGTACACCACTCTGATTCCGGCCTCGGATATATCCGGACAAACCTGGAANNAGTACGACGGTTCAGCCGGCAGCAAACTGGTATATGAAGGGATTCAATGATTCATCCTGGCCGCAGGGGCAGGGCGGTTTCGGAGTGGCCGGCGGGGCCCATAAATTTGTCCGAACGGCCTGGAATTCTTCCGATATCTGGCTGCGGAGGGAATTTACCCTGGGCGATCTGTCTGCTGAACAATTAGAGCGATTGGTGCTGAAAATTCATCATGACGATGATGCGGAAGTCTATATTAACGGGATTCCTGCTCTGACCTTGCATAGTTATACCACGCGGTATCTGCGTCTGCCGATGCTGGAATTGGCGAAAGCGTCACTGAAAACCAACCAAACCAATCTGATTGCCATCCATTGTCATCGGAGCGGGGGCGGGCAATATATCGATGCGGGTATCGACCTGCGCGACAAGCCGGATAACTGTGGGCAGTGGGGATATTACCAGCAGGATCTGAATCGGGACTGCAAAGTTGACATTGATGATCTTGTAGTGTTGATGTCGAACTGGATGTCTGGGGTCGAGTAATAAGCAGAACTTTTTTCAGCAAAACATATTTAGTGTTATAAAGACAGAAGACGTCATGTTATCAGAGGTGTACACTTTTATCAAAATCTCCAAGAATTTTGTCCAAATTTTCAGGTCATCTTGCCGTATTTACCAGAGGTCAGAGTTTTTATAGAATAAATACTCCGGCAAAAAGAGAAAATGGACAATAAAAACAATAAATTGTTTTTGAAGCTGCTTCTGGACAACCAGTCCAGGATTCACGCCTACATTTTGTCTTTGGTGCCTAATTATGCCGATGCGGATGATATTCTGCAGACGGTGTCGGAGCTGATGTGGTCGCGTTTTGACCAGTTTGAGCCGGGGACAAATTTCCTGGGCTGGGCGCTGCGATATGCCCATTTTGAGGTGCTGGCATTTCGAAAAAAGAAGGCCAAACTCAAGGAAGTTGTTTTTGATACCCCCATCTTTGAGCAAATGCTCCCGATTCTGGAAGACGAAATGCATACGATGGATTTTCGCAACGGGGCGCTGGAAGACTGCCTGAGCAAACTGGACTCCCGCAATCGTGAGATTATCAAGATGCGGTACAGCCAGGACTTAAGCCCGAAGGAAATCAGTGGTCAGTTTGGCCTGACGATTCACGGCATTTATAAGCTTTTAAGCCGGGTGCACGGCAAACTGCTGGAGTGTATCGAACGGGCGGGGCGGAAGGAGAGTCTCACGCATGGATAAACAGATTCAATCTCAGCTTGAGGATTTGCTGACGCTGGCGGTGGAAGGCCAGATCAGCGAGCAGCAGGTTCGGGACCTGAATGCGCTGATTGACCAGCATCCTGAACGGATTCGCTATGCGGTGCGTTACCTGCAGTTTGTGTCGCTGCTGAAGCGTTCGGAGCGGGTGGCGGGAATGTCCCGCTCGTGGATTCCGGAGGATGACTCGCAGGAAGCCTATATGGAATCGCTCAAGCAGATGGCCCGGGCGGAAATGGCCGCGCCGGTGGTGGCTGCATTGCCGGCGGAAGCCGACGACATCATTCCTTCGATTCCGCTGCGTCGCGCATCGCTGCGTGAGCGGATTAATAAGACTGCGATTTATACGGCCATCCTGGCCAGTGCGGCCCTGCTGATGCTGCTGTCCTATATTCACCTGGTACCGGTTCGTCAGGCCGGAGGGCTGGGATATCTGACTTCGTCGGTTCATGCCGAATGGGCCAGTGTCAACGGACCCATTCTTCAGGATAAGGCCCTGCATCCGGGTCCGATGAAGCTGGTCCGGGGGCTGGCGGAAATTACGATGGATACCGGGGCGACAGTGATTGTGGAATCGCCCGCGGAATTTGAGCTTGAAACCCAAAGCCGCGTTTATCTGAAGTCCGGCCGGCTGGTGGTCAGTATTGAAAACAGCAGCGAGGACCGTTTTGTGGTGCGTACGCCGCAGGCGACGGTGGTCGATCTGGGGACGGAGTTCGGGGTGGAAATTGACGCCCAGGGCAATACGCAGACGCATGTCTTTCAGGGCGAAGCGGAATTGCGCAGCGGTTCGGACCCGCTCAAATATGGCTCTGCTCTTGCGTTAAAGGTTGGCCAGGGGGGCCGCAGCGACGCGGCGGGGAATCTGAAGCCGGCCCGGCTCAATGACCGTGTCTTTGTCCGTAAAGGGCAGTTTGATACGGAAGTTCTGGCCGATAAAGGTTCGCCGTATCATCGGTGGAAGGGTTATCACAACAAACTGTATGCGGACCCGTCTCTGGTGGCGCATTATACCTTTGAGGACCAGTTGTCCAGTCCGGACAGGGTGCTGAATCGGGCGCCTGTCACGGGGGCGGCACTGCATGGTGTTTTGGGTGAAGACGGCCAAAAGCCGACCTGGGTGCAGGGGCGTCTGGCGGGCAAGACGGCGATTCGTTTTGAACGCGGCAAAGAGCAGACGATTGTCATTCCGGCAGACCCGGCCCTGTCCCTGAACGGCCCGGTGACGGTCAGTTCGTGGGTGTATTATCCCAATCCGGCCCAAATGGGCGGGCACCTGATTTCGTGCCGGCAGGATTATCATGTCAATTTTCAGTTTTCAATCTTTGACGGCAATTATTCGATTACCGGGCAGCGCAATCAGTTTGAACTGCTCCGGTTTAATTCCAAATCCGACCGCGGCTGCTACAGTCGTGCCTTTGCGCAGCAGGCCGGAGTATGGTATCACTTTGTGATGACGCATGATACCAGGACCGCCGCTTTTTATGTCAACGGCGAGTTGTTTGAAAGCAAGCCCTATACCACCGCCATCACCGAGCGGCCGACGGAAGTGATTCTGGGGGCGCTGAAGGTGGATGGCAAGTATATTTTGCGGGACGGGGATTTTGACGGGATTGTGGATGAACTGATGGTGTTTAATCGAAGCCTTGCGGCGGCGGAAATCCGGCGATTGTATGAGGCCGGGCAGCCGGATGCGAGTCTGATTCCATAAATATACCCAACGGGTATGGAAGCAGATTAAAAATCAAAGAGCAAGAATCAAAATTATGAAAACCGCCGGGGGCGGAGGCTGAATTGTTCTCAAGCACAGAGGCTTGAGCCACAATGGCCGCGACGAAACGGAAATTTTCAAGTAAGATCAGTATAGATTTCTATCGGGTGATGGAAATATAAATAGTGTGTTTAAAACTTTATTCACTTTCGGAGGAAAAAAATGATGAAACGAACAATGTGGTACGTGATGAGTGTGGTTTTAGCGGCCGGTTCGATGGCCGCGGCGACGCTGGTGGACGATTTCGACGGTTACGCTGCGGGTCAGATTGACGCAGTGACCGGCGGGGTATGGGTTTCGACCTCGAACAATTCCACCCCGGCGCCCGTTTCAACCATGGTGATTGCGGCGGATCCGTCCAATGCTGCAAACCAGGTTCTGTCGGCGCGTCCGACAGGCGGGCAGAGCGGCTTATATGGTGTGCTGTCAGGCAGCGAAATCATCACCGACAACACCACCAAGACGATGTCGCTGAAGTTTAGGGTGACCACCGACACGTATGATACATCTTTTGGCCTGACGACCCTGGACACGCCGTATCAGTTCGGCAACACGTTCAATGCCCAGTGTGCCCTGATCAACGGTACTTTCCGCGTGCGTAACGGCGGCTCCACATCCGGCAGCCTGTCGGCGATTACCGCCAATACGTGGTACTATCTGTGGGCGGTTATCAATAACACCACCAACACCTACGATGTGTATCTCAAGGCGACGGCTTCGGATGCGACGGCTGGCGACCTGGTTGCCAATGATTTTGCGTTTCGTACCGGCTGTCCCGACGGCGACATCGATCGCTTCTTTGTGATGATGCAGAATACCAATGTGGATGTCCTGTTTGATGATATCCACATGCGTGACGGTGAACAGTTGACCTATATTCCGGAGCCGGCATCGATGCTGCTGCTGGGGCTAGGCGGTCTGGCATTGTCATTCCGCAAGCGGTAAGAACCGGCGGCAGAAGCGAATGTTCCCTGCATGAAATTGAATGTTTCAGGAACAGGCCGCCATTGTTCAAGAGGGTGGCGGCCTGTTTTTATAAACAAGTCCAGTCTGTCACGGTGATTAAGGAATTTTCTTGACTTGATGCGATAGCGATTGATTTTTTGAGGCATAGACCCGCAGCAAGGTGAGGCGGTGCTGCACCCTCTGCGACAGAGAATGTGTTCAGAAATTATCCGTACCAATATCGAGACCATTTAACAGAAAGGAACGAGTATGAAAAAAGCAATCGTTATGATGATTTTGTGTCTTTGGGTCGGGCTGTCTTCGGCTGCGATTGTCAAGGTGGACGATTTCAACAGCTATACCGAAGGTGCGGTGGATACCGTCACCACGGCATGGAAAGGCACGGCCAACGCGGTTGTCGCCGCGAATGCGGCCAATCCAAAGAACAAAGCCGTTCGCGTCAACCAGGATGCCCAGCAGAGCGGCATGTACGGGATACTGAGCAGTGCTGCGGCAATTCCCAATAACGGCTCGACCAAGACCCTGTTTTTCCGGTTTCGGGCCAGCACCAATACGACCGACCAGGCTCTGGGCCTGACGGAACTGGATACGCCGATTATTGCCCTCGGGGACGGCGGCGGCTGGGATCAGTTCCGTGTTCAGATTCGCATTACGGCCGGGCGTTTTGATATTCGTCATGGCGGTACCTGGTACACGGATTCGGCGACTCTGAATGTCGGCGAGACACAGCCCTGGTACAATGTGTGGATGGTGATTACCAACAACACCTCCGGCACGGACACCTTCAAGGTCTATCTGCATCAGAACGGCGAACTGGGCGCAACCGAAGCCAACCGTCTGACGGTCAACGGGGGTGCCGTCAATACGTTTAATTTCCGCACCAGCGTTACCGACACGCTGGACCGGTTCTACTGGAAGGCTCAGGGCACCGGTGCCGACCGCATGGTCTGGGTGGATGATATTTATATGATGGACGGCGAAAGCCTGATCAATCCGGCAGGCGTCTATGGGGCTCATAATCCAACCCCGGCCAACGGAGCGGTCAATGTGTCACTGAACCAGAGCCTGTCGTGGAATGTGGGCGTGAACCCGGCGGATTCGACACAGCCCAATCCGGATATTGCCAAACATTATCTGTATTTTGTGGAAAAGAATGAACCCAACTTTATNNCCAATCCAATTGTGGTACCTCGCAGCGGCGGGGCTTCGGATACGGTCAATCCGCCGATTGCTCTCAAACGCGACAAGACCTATTACTGGCGTGTGGATGAAAGCGTCAAGAATTCTGCCCCCAGTGATGTCAATACGATTACCGGTCCGGTCTGGAAATTTGAAACGCTCAAATCGGTTCCGGTGATTGATGTTCAGCCCAAGGATACCATCGCGGACCTGGGCGGTACAGCGGACATGACCCTTGTCGTAACCAGTGAAACAACGGCGCATTATTATTGGTATAAGACCTCCGACGCGGTTAACGATACTCCGGGTGATGATACGGCGGTGGGAATGGATTCTGCAACCCTGAGCATCTCTCCGGCCGTCGCCGCCGATGAGGGGTATTACTACTGCAAGGTCATCAACGACAGCGGTGCCGACAAGGCGGTGTATTCTGCGGTGGCCAAACTGGGCGTGAAGCGGCCGGTTGCGCTCTGGATGCTGGACGGCGATGCTCAGAACTGGGACGGCACGTATTACCTGGATCGCAGCGGGGAAGGGCGTCATGCCGACCCGAATGGAACACCGGCCTTTGTGGCGGGTGCCGACGGCACGGCCAACGGAGCGGTGAGGATTGATGCCAATAACGGTTTTGGGGCCTCGGGGACATGGAATCCCTCGCAGTTCACCGGGCAGTTTACGGTGTCGCTGTGGGCCAAGTGGGCCGGGCAGACCAATCCAACGACCTGGCAGGGTCTGTTTTCCAAGGAAGTATCATACGGGGTGGATACAATGATGTATCAGTATGAAGTCAACAACGCCGCACAGGCCGATAGCGTGGTGATTCTGAAAAACGGCACGGGCAGCGGTGATATTTCGACGCCGGTTCTGCCGGTGGATGCCTGGGAACACGTGGCGATTGTGTTTAATGGTACCGCGGCGACGATTTATCGCAACGGCGTTGGGGCGGGTACCGGAAACTGGACCCCCGGCACCAAAACCGATGCCCCGGTCAATATTGGTGCTTCGGCCAACAACAATGGCGTGCTCAACTATATTTTCAATGGTGCCATGGATGATATACGGGTGTACAATTATGCCCTGAATCAGACCCAGGTGATAGACGTGTATCATGATATGAGCGGCAAGAGTGTCTGTATTGATAAGCCGAAATATGATTACAACAATGACTGCCTGGTGACCCTGGAAGATTTCATGACGTTTACGACGGAATGGCTGGATTGCGGCCTGTATCCGGATTGTCCGTAATATCAAAGTTTGTTTTCGGCAGGCGGGGCAGTTGTCCCGCCTGCCGTTTTTTTGTCCACATTGATTCGTGGGGGATATATGAATTGCCCTAAATACGTTCGGATCCTATCGATGTCGGTTTTTGCTGTTCTGCTGGCCGGGTGGTCTTTGGCGTCGGTGCGGGTTCGTCCGGCGTCGGAGATGTCCGGCGAGGTCATCGACTGGATGAAAAAGGTGGCCGACTGGCAGTTGACCCAAAGTGCCTGGAACAGTTCGGTCAGTTGGGAACGGGGGGCGCTGCACGCGGGGCTGCTGGCCTGTTATGAGGCCACCAAAGACGAGACCTATCTGACTCGATGCCGGGAGTATGCCGCCAAATTCAACTGGCGGCTGGCATCGAATTCCCACCATGCCGACAACAACGCGGTGGGACAGGATTACATGGAATTATATTTTCTGGATACCCGGGACCCGGCCCGATACGCCCATTTCAAAAGTGTCAGCGATGCCCATATCGCGGTTTCGCCGACATTCAATTGCAATGTCTCCAGCGGCAGTGAAACATGGTGGTGGTGCGACGCCCTGTTTATGGCGCCGCCGGGGCTGGTGCGGCTGTCCCGGGCACTGAATGATCCCGCCTATACGACGTTTATGCACCGGATGTGGAGCGAGACGCAAAGCTGCCTGTATGATACGGATGACCATTTGTTTTTCAGGGACATTAATTATCTATACCCGGCTCACAGCTATAACGGCCAGAAGGTCTTCTGGTCTCGCGGCAACGGCTGGGTGATTGCCGGGACGGTGCGTGTGCTGCAATATCTGCCGCTGGACGACCCGCAGCGCGGCCGCTATACGACGCTGCTGCAGGAGATGTCGGCCAGGCTGGCGGCGATTCAACTGCCGGACGGATACTGGCATTCGGACCTGCTCAGCCCCCAGCGGTATGATAATCCCGAGACCAGCGGAACGGGCTTTTTCACCTATGGGATTGCGTGGGGAATCAACAACGGCCTGCTGGATGATGCGGCGTACTGGCCCACCGTGGCGGCGGGCTGGGAGGCGCTGAAGGCGGCAGTGCAGCCCAACGGTCTGCTGGGCTGGGTTCAGCCGGTCGGGGCCGATCCCCGCAGCACCAGTGTCGTGACGACCGACGTCTTCGGGGTGGGGGCGTACCTGCTGGCAGGCTCGGAAGTACAGAAATATCTTCAGCGTCAGGATTCGAATTCAATAGAGTATTTTGAATCCTATACAACCGATGCGGCGCTGCAGGCGGCCTGGGCCGATGGTGATACCAATGGGACAGGTGCTCAGGTGACGCTGGGCGATTATGGCGATAATTTTATGCAATTGTCCTATCAGAATGAACAAATGCCATATTGCTCACAAGCGGACAGCCTTTTAACGTCACCGAAGGATTTTATTGCGGGGCAGGGCGATTACCTTTCGGTGCTGGTGCGGGGCAATGTCTCCAATGCCGCCGAAGTGATGTATGTCCGGCTGGAGGATGAAGCGGGCGGTTATTCCATACTGACGATGACGGATCCTTCCGTGGTGCAGACGGCAGGGTGGATGGAATTGGGCTTTCCGCTGGCGGATTTTGCGGGTGTGGATTTAACAACGATCACAAAACTCAGCATTGGCGTGGGCATCCCGGGGGCATCGCAGCCGGGCGGCTCGGGAACTTTGCGAGTTGATAATATCTGCATTCGCAGTCGGGATTGTGCTGTCAGGCAGGATGATTTCAACAGCGACTGTGTGGTGGATATGAAAGACTTTGCAGTGCTGGCCGGGCAGTGGCTGGACATGTATGCCGATGTGGTTACACCGATGGATCCGGGAACGGAACATCTGACGGCTCACTGGCCGCTGGATGGCACTTATCAGGATGTGACCGGGCATGGCTATGATGCCGCGGCAGGCTCCGCCGTGGTGTTCGATGCGGGACATCTGGGACAATCCGCCTACTTTAACGGCAATAACTACGTCAGTTATCTGGAATGTCAGAATAGCACAGGGATGAATTTAACCGGAGGCGCGACTGTTTCGGCCTGGATTAAAACGCCGGCTTTGGTGGATGCGTATGCGTCGGTGGTGACCAAGGGGGTGCAGGCCTGGCGGCTCATTCGCAACAATACTGCCGGCTCGATTTCATTCCATTTCAATGCGGCCTCCACCGGGGAGTATCAGGCCAACGGCGTGACCTCAATAACGGATAACCAGTGGCATCATCTGATGGGTGTTTATGACGGCAGTACGGTTCGGCTCTATGTCGATGGGCAACTGGATGCATGGGATTCGGCAGGGCCTGTCAAAACGACCGCCGATCCGGTCTATATCGGCAGCCGTGTCGGCCGGACCACCGACCGGAACTGGAACGGCTGGATTGATGATGTGCGGATTTATGATACGGCATTGACGGAGGCGAATCTGCTTTATCTGGCCGAACAGGAGCCGATTATCCGGATTCCTGACCCGCGTCCGACGGATTTGATTGTGGATGGGGTGATTGATATCGAGGATTTGGCGGTGTTTGTCCAGTCCTGGATGCAGGATAGCCACTGGCCGTAATTTTTGCCGACAGGGAGGTTGTTTTTATTCCGCCAGGCGCATATAATACCTTCCATATTTTGGAAAGGGAATGCGATGCGTTTGGAAAAATGGATGGGTGTGATTTGTATCTGCTGGATGGGATTGCTGATTGTCGGCTGCCAGATGGCTCATTCGGCCGGGCAGGCGGGCAATGACCCGAATGTTCTGGTGATGACGTTTAATATTCGTTATGGGTCGGCCGATGACGGCGACCATCACTGGCAGCATCGCCGGGAGGCCCTGTTTACGCAAATCGAACAGACTGCACCGGATGTGCTGGGCTTGCAGGAGGCGCTGGATTTCCAGATTCGCGAAATCCTCAAGGCCGTACCGGGTTATGACTTTGTTGGTGTGGGCCGGGATGACGGCAAGAAAGCCGGCGAATACAGTCCCATTCTTTATCGCAAAGACCGCTTTACCGTGGCCGACTCCGGCACGTTCTGGTTTTCCAATTCACCGTGGGTGGTCGGCTCCATGCACTGGGGCAACAAGTTGCCGCGCATCTGCACATGGGTTCATTTGATTGACAAAAAGACAGGCAAGGGACTGTATGCATTTAATCTCCATATTGATCATCAGTCGGTCCCGTCTCGTGTCAAAAGTACGGAACTATTGAGCCGTAAAGTGGCTGCGCGGGAACATGCCGAGCCGTTTGTGGTGACCGGGGATTTCAACGCCGTTCCGGACAGCCCGGAAATTCTGTATCTGCTGGGATTATCCGACCGGAAAACGCCGGTGCCGATGGTGGATGTGCTGGCGG
>DLFY01000268.1:0-1066 GCA_002482415.1 Phycisphaerales bacterium UBA7708 | reverse complement strand
GCTTTCATGGCTTTAAAGGCAATACGAATGGGGCTCGGATCGACTATATCCTGACGGCACCGGAAACGACGATTCTGGATGCACAGATTCTGACTGAACCGGTGGAAGGGCGTGTGACTTCCGACCACTTTCCCGTGACGGCCCGGTTTAAGCTGATGTAATAGAAATTCCCTGTTTGCCTTCGACGATGCGCGTGACCAGCATGGCTGCGACGGTATCGCCGGAGGAATTGACCATCGTAGCCGGCGGGTCCACGAAGACCCCCAGCATTGAGATAATCGGCAGGGCCTCCGGCCCGAAACCGTACAGGGTGACAATCAGCATCTCACCGAGGAAGCCGCCGCCGGTGATGCCGCTCATGACGGTACCGGTCAGCAGGGCGATGCCTACGGCGATGGCATAGGTTTCCAGGCCGGAAAAATCCCGTCCAAACAGGGCAAACAAGACCGCAATTTTCAGGATTGCCGCCAGGCAGGAGCCGTCCATGTGGATGGTGGCCCCCAGCGGCAGGACGATATCGCGGATGTCTTCGGGGACGCCGATACGCCGGGCGGACTCAAGGTTAGCCGGCAAGGCGGCCAGACTGCTGCCTGTGCCCCAGGCGGTCAGGGCTGCCGGGGGGATAAAGGTCCAGAACCTTCGGACGCCGGTTCTGCCTGCGGCCAGGAAGGCATACAGGGTGAAACCCACCACAAAATAGACCATTGAAAGCGGGTAATACAGGATGGCCGCTCGGGCGTAGGTGCCGAGCAGTTTGGGCCCGAATACACCGACCAGATGCGCGAAATAAGCCGCCAGCCCGATTGGGGCATACAGCATAATCAGCTTGATAAGCTGACCCATCACACAAGCCCCGGCCACCAGAAACTCACGGAACGGTTTCCCCTTATCGCCGGCGGCCTGCGAGGCCAGACCGGTCAGCAGGGCAAAGACAATCAGAGCCAGCATGTTTTTGCGGGTCAGGAGCTGCTGAAAATCCGAGACGGTAAAGGTATCCACAAACTGCTGAGCCAATGGTTTGGATTCTTCCTGTATGGTCTGTTCGAGCTGAAGGGTTAGTTTTTCT
>DLFY01000254.1:19063-19346 GCA_002482415.1 Phycisphaerales bacterium UBA7708 | reverse complement strand
CCCGCAAGGCCGCCCGAAGCAATCGCCTGCTTGGAATGCATCAGATGATATCCCTCATTTTTCTTCCAGTCCCGCAGACGAGCCGGCGACCCGACTAATATCTTGGCCAGTGTTGGATGCTCCGAGGCCGCCTGAAAAATCCGCTCATTCTGCAGCAGCACACATGAAATCCGCATCTTCTGATAATCGTGCAGCATGGTCCACAAAAACGGACTGACCACAACCGCAAGTCCAATAAATAAAAGGAGATGCCGCACACGCGCCCCCGCCACAAACAGCATCT
>DLFY01000254.1:13909-19045 GCA_002482415.1 Phycisphaerales bacterium UBA7708 | reverse complement strand
CATCGTCGTCCCCAGGTCCGGCTCCAGCAGAATCAGCGCCATCGCCAGCACGGTCAGTGCAAAAGGCCCGGCCAGCCCGACAAGGTGCCGGTAATTGCTGCGAAATCGCAGATACCATGCCAGGGCCAGGATGTATGCGATCTTGCAGAACTCCGACGGCTGAATCTGGATATAATGACTCGCCGTTCCAAGCCGAATCCAGCGTCGGGAGCCTTTAACATACGGAACAAAGGGGATGTCGATCCATTTATCCAGCAATATGACCATCAACAGGACTAAGATGACCCCGTAAATCCAGTAACTGGCCTGTCCAAGCCGTCGATAATCAATCAGATTCACGATAAAAAAGGAAAATAATCCTGCGAAAGCAAACACGAGCTGCTTTTTCCAGGCTCCCGCATTGGGATTCGATTTGTCGGGATTAAGCGTAATGGTGTCAATATCAGTATTATCAGACCCGGAAACTTCCGTTGCGTCCTCCTCCGTATCCGTTAGAGGGTTGCCCGCACTGTAAATCCCGGCCATGCCGATTCCGAATAATGCCAGGGCGGACATTAACATAATGATACGTAATACAGCCAGCCGGCCCGAAAAGATGCTAACTATTTCTATATTCATAGCTTATATAATCAATTACAATCTGATTAAGGAGTCTTTTTGTCTATTAATAAGGCATCCATTTACTTAACGCGAATTCAAGGCGTTTATCAATATTAATATCGATAAATATTTACTATTATTCCTAAAATTCCAGAATCATGCCTCGTTATTTTATCGGAAATAATAAGGGCCTCAAAAAATAATATTTTTTTCATGCATTTGCTTGGATTACCGGGCCTTGTTTCCGGACAGTTTTCAATACTGAAAACGGCCTTATTAGGGCCTGTGGCACGAAAATATTTACTTTTTCATAATTTTTTTACTTGCATCCAAACCCGCTTTTTAGTATTATCAGCGTTGTAATAGCTGGAGTAATCCCGAGTAAGGGCAAACAAAAGCAATTACGGGGGGATAGATATGAGTAAGACAAGTATTTGGGGATCGGAGAAAAGAGGGTAACATCCCGGACGGAAGAACGGGACGTTTTTTAATGTAGCGTATTCTCATTATGCACCGGAAGCAAGGCCCGGTGGGTGATNNTAGAGAGAAGAAGAGAAGAAAAAGAGAAAGGAAGGTGTCAGATGAAAAAAACCCTTGCAATGCTCCTCGTTTTAGCCCTTGTGGCCCCGGCTATGGCCGTTACGTTTACGGCTTCTGATGCGGGAAGTAAAGTCCTGAAGATTGATTACACTCTGGCTTCTGGTGAAGTCCTCCGCGGTCTGGCTCTGAAGCTGACCCGCACGACCGGCGATATGCAGGTCGCCAATGGCAGCGATGTGGTTGTCGCTCCGTTCAACACGTTCATTGATTATGCGTTCAGCAATGCCGGTTATGCTATCGGCGATGGTCACCCGGTTGCCAATCCGGCCGCCGCGGGTGTTGCCGCTCTCCCCGCCAGTGCTTTTTCAATCAGCGTTGGCTTCCTCGATCAGGCTGGCAATCAGGCCGGTATCGCCGCCAATGGCAGCATTACCGTCCAGTTGACCGGTGATGCAGAATCCTGCTTTGACATCGAACTCGACACCCTGCGTGGTGGCGTTGTCGGTGACAATGTGGTTGCCCCCGCCGCTGGCTGGAAAATCAGTCAGTGCGTTGCTCCTGGTGTTGAGCCCAAAGCCGTCAAAGACACAGCTCCGTTCTTTGCCGATTGGCAGTCTTTCGGTGAACCCGCTTGCTGGGCTTTCAGAAAGAATTGTAAAGGTGATGCAGACGGTTTGTTCCAGAGCAATAAGCAGGGTAAATGGGCCGTTGGTACCAATGACCTGAACATCCTGCTGCCCGCTTTCCAGGTTATGGAAGCCCCGGCTGGCCCTGGTATCATGACGATTGTCAATGGTATTTGTGCTGACTTCGACCATGCTGCCCAGAGCAACAAACAGGGTAAGTGGAGAGTTGGAACGAATGACCTGAATATCCTTCTGACCAACTGGCAGAAAATGGATCCGGCAGTTCCGGATTGTGATATGACCAATTANNGATTTCTGGACAAACTAATTTTAACGTAAAATTTTAACGACACACACTTCACACGAAGATTAAATTAACAGTAGTTTGTACAAACAAACAAATTTCCGAAAGGAGAACGATGATGAAGAAGTTGATGGTTCTTGCTCTGGTTCTTGGTATAGCGGGTTTTGCAAGTGCTGGTTTATCACTCCAAAAGCAGGGTGATGATGTTGNNTATGTGGTGATTGCTCAGACGATTACTGATTATCAAATCGATCTGACAGCAGCCGGCAACCCGACTGGTGGTTCAACAGTCGGTGCGAAAGAGTTGTATGATGATGGTTACGATTGGTATTTTCTGACCTTCATTACAACTGATTCAGCAAAGCCGATGCTGGCTGGTGATTGGCTGATCGTAACCGCCAAAGCTGGTCAGGGCGATGTGAAGATGTATGATGCGTCTGGTCTGGAACTTCTGAGCGGACCTATCGGTCTGACAGTGATTCCCGAACCGATGACGATGGGCTTGCTGGCTCTCGGTGGTCTGTTCATTCGCCGGAAGAAATAATCCTGCGTAAATAATCAAGAACCAAGCATCTCCTAAGTGTGTAAAGAAGCCCTTCCAAAAGAAGGGCTTCTTTTTTGTGTCATAGAAAAAAACCAGTAGTTAGATTAAATGTTGACAAGCAATCACTCAAAACGAAAAACGTCACATACGGACTTGTATTATAGATTGAGAAAATTAATTATTAGTGGTATTATACAGCATAGATTTCCTAAAAAATATAAGCGAGGACATGATTATGAAAAGACAGAGTTTTGTGTTGTTTTCGAGTGTAGTGATGTTGCTTTTTGTAGTCAGTTGCACTCCGCAAGCCATCGGCCCTAAAAATTTATATGTAACAATTGAAAATGGATCTGCATTTCCAGAATATCTCGTGGGTACATGGATTCAAGAAGGGGATCAAAAAAGAGCATTTACGTTTACATCGGACGGCAAATTGGAATCGATCGTACTGGGACTTGGGCAAGTCAAATTGAAGCCGGGGCAAGTTACGACGATATCTTTAAAAAATGACGGACAAGGTGTATTTTATCCTGGTGTTTGGACCGCCAGTTATGACTCTAAAACCCGACAACTGGGTATTGAGATTAATATAGATTCGTTCAAGATGCAAATGGGGCAGCAAATTGTGGAAGGCAAAATGAAGGAGCTATTTATTGGAACCATATCAGAAGATGGTACTATGTGGAACGCCCAATATATATGTTTTCCAGAATACTATGCTACAACAGAGACAGTGGAAAAAAAGCTAATTGTCAGTAGCGAGGACATGCAGGAAGAGGCGATTTTATTATTAAAAAGCAGGAATTAATCACACTCTTCTATACCGATATGAATGGAATCATAAAAAGTGCTAAAAGGGTAAGAACGAATTCGTGATTGAAAAAATATAAATCATGATATTGTATGTTTCAATTGGAAACAGCAGATAGAAAGAGCATTATTTGATGAAGGAGATCAAAAATGAAGAATCGCGTGTATTTTATGATGGTTTTTGCGTTTTGTGTTTCAGGGTACTCAGCCACAATTACCGTCGATGATGATGGGCCTGCGGATTTTAATACTATCCAGGCCGCAATTAATTCAGCAATGGATGGTGACATTGTTATAGTGGAGGATGGTCTTTACAAAGGGACGGGCAATCGAAACATGGCCGTTTCAAAATCAATTATGCTTAAAAGCAAAAATGGCCCAAGTCAATGTATTATTGATTGTCAATCTGCGATAAACTGTTTTGCATTTCAAATCAAGTATTGTGATCCGATTATCGAGGGATTTACAATCATTCGATGTAGTGAGAAGAATGTTTCTGAAGCAATATCCATTGTAGGATCAAGCTGTATCATAAGAAACTGTATCTTTACTGACAATGCTTCGTGCGTGTATTGCTGGGATACAAGTGGAACATATCCTGTAATCATTAACTGCACTTTTTACGGAAATGCCGCAGGCCTGGGAGGAGGGGCTGTTGGAATGAGAACAAATATTCATGAAGCAGGTTATTTAACTGTTGCCAATAGTATATTTTGGGGAAATGAACCCAACGATATCGATTTTGATTTCCATATGTGCAAATCCGGTCCTCATCCTGGGATGCATGTAGAATTCAGCATGCTTCAATCGACCTGGCAGAATCGCCCAAGCCTATCTTATGAAAATTGCAGTTATGAACAATATCCAGAATTTGCAGATCCACTCAATCGAGATTTTCATTTGAAGTCACAAATGGGGAGATGGGATGTAATAGGCAGACGGTGGGTCAAAGATAATATTACGAGCCTGGGCATAGATTTTGGAGATGAGAACGATGACTTCACAAATGAACTCTGGCCGCATGGCAGACGCATTAATGCGGGTGCGTATGGTAACACATCCGAAGCCAGCTTATCAGTTGTAAGCATCAGTAATCCTTCTGATATAGATATCGATGACAAGGTAACTCTGGATGACTTTTCGCTCTTTTCTATGAACTGGGAATCGATAAATACTCCGAACAGAAATGACTTTAACCGAGATAACGCGGTTGATATTCTTGATTTGATTTATTTCTCACAAAATTGGCTCGCACACAACATTGATCCATATATAATATTAAGCAAAAGTGAGTATATAGTTGATGAGCCTATCTCTGTGTCATTGAATAGTATGGCAGGCAATCAATATGATTGGGTCGGCATTTGTGAGCAAGGTGCAAGTATTGAGCCTTGGGATGGAGTGATGATACAATGGTGCTATTCCGATGGCACTAAAACGGGAAGTTCTGGAATTATAAATAATGTAATTCAATTTGATGGTATGAAAGCCGGGAACTATGAAGTTCGGGTGTTTTTTGATAATCAATATGAAATAAAAAATCGTGTACTATTCACCGTGAAATGAATAATACACGATGGAATTGATAATATTCTTAGTTGTTGTTTCTTTGCAGTTCAACTCTTTTGAGATATTGCTTTAACTGTTCAACATTCGAAGTATCACCTTGTTGCATCAGGAGAGCAATTTGTTGTTGAAGATATCTAATAGCT